>CAZHLC010000052.1:0-1080 GCA_964532545.1 uncultured Leptospiraceae bacterium
GAAGGGCAAATCTCATCTCGCCTTAGACTTGGTTTACCGTTGAAAAGTTCAACCTCTTTTTCAAGGCTGGTTCGCAATGCGATGGGTAAGCAGCGAACGTTTATTACTCTTAAAGCCCTGATCTTCATACATCTTCAAAGCCCGTCGGTTTTCATTTTCGACTTCGAGATGCAGAGCACGAATGTTCAAAACCCGGGCCCTCTCAAGCAAGAACCTGACGGCCTCGCGGCCAATACCCTGGCCCCGATTGGGGGGTTTAAGAAAGATTTCGTCAATGAAGGCATCGCGCCCACCATATTCAAGAGAAAAACCGAAAGTCAGTACTGCATAACCAATCTGCTGCTGTTCTTTTTCGATCAGATACATTTCACCGATATTCTCATCGAGCAACAGGCGCATCATGGCATCGCGCATAATATTTTCGTCGTACTCATAATCGAACTCTTCATAAAAATGATAGATCATGCTGAGCACATGGCCGGCATCGTTTTCATGGGCCCGTCTGAACTGAATGGCCATAATTTAAGTGTATGTATTTTCTACAGCCTTATCAAGATAAAACGAACCCGGTCACAACAAAAAAGTTGCCAGCATTAATAAGGCTTAGAGATTTGCGCCAGGTTATGTTCGAGCTCTTTGTTTTTGTGAAACCATGGTCTACAGCAGTTGGCCTGCTTCTGTTGTTATTAAACATGCTATTATATCTTTTTCAACGTGGCATGCTGCAGATCAATGGGTTACCAGTTAATCTTGGCACGGCTTTCAGATTTGTGCAGGGCTTTGCGGTGGGTTTTTTCACTGCACTGCTCTGGCTTGAAATCGCAGGTCAGATTGATGCCGCCCTTGCCGGTGACACCCCCCTGGCGCTCTGGCTCAACAGTTTGCTGGTGGGCATAACCAATGGCTGGCGCTCAAAACTTGAAGTTGACTATGATTTTGGCAGCTCGCTTAAGAGCCCCTGGCTGATGGCCCCCGCCGCCCCCCTGCTGCGCAGCGAATCGAAAAAAACCATCGATAATATCTATCGAGACTTTCTGCCTTATTATTTTATTTTCGCCAATGTTTCTCTCTTAACGATCT
>CAZHLC010000052.1:1099-11411 GCA_964532545.1 uncultured Leptospiraceae bacterium
AACCTCTGTTCTCTGCTGAAATTTTATCGTCTTTTAAAAACAGCCAGCTGACCCTGCAGCAGACCCACTTCATACCCCTGGTCGCCTTTGTACTGGTTCTTATTGGGGCCATCTTGACCCTGACCATGTCGCATCTTGATTATAATCACCGGGGCGAACGCCAGAAAGACGTAATCAACAAAGCTTCAAATGCAGCGGCTTATGTCTTCGGTGCCTATCTGCCCACCTATCTGTACGTTATAATCATTGCAGGTGCCCTGATTGTTTCTCTAGCTCTAAAAAAAGCCGATTTTCTTTTCGGGCTGGCCCTGCTGGCCACCAGCCTTTCGTTCATTGCCTACGTTTTTTTCTTTATCTTTACCATTCTACTGGGTAAACTCTGGGCAATGTTAATCAACCCCGTGCTGGCCGCTCTGGCCCGGGCAATTGAGCCCGTGTATAGATTGGCAGAAAAATACTTTCGCAGTTCTCAAGACGATCTATTCTGTGAGAATACTGAATGCCTCAATTTTTCATCGCGCTATGACAGCCACTTCAAAGCAGGTGAGCGTTTCTGTGAGGTTTGCTACAAAAAAATAAATCAACTCGAGCCTAAAAAGCAAATGTCGCTGGCCTTCGGTAAATTCAATGCTGCCGATGATGACCTGCGTCTTGATGCAGCGGCCACCAGCAAATTGGGGCGCTCTCTTCATCTAACAGATATCTACATTGATACCGGCGCCAACCTGGCCAGGCTAGAGCCCATACTGGTCTACCTTCACGAATACCCGCCCCTGAATGGTATTGAAAACCTCACCTGCCATATAAAAGGTGATCTCAATAAGCTCAAGCCCCACTTACGTAATAACATCAAACATACCTTTGCAGCCATAAAACAACTGTAATGCAGCTGCCAGTTGCCATCATCATAACAGTGCTCACACTGAGTTTGCTGGCCAACGGTATGTTTCAGGCCATTTACGAAGTTCAGGGGCAACGCTATGGCTACCGCCATCTACACAATTGTATCACAGGCTTTGCATTGGGATTTTTAAGTGCCCTGATAGCGGTAAATCTTTTTGAATCAGAAGACAACCCATCGACTTATATTCATAAACGTTTTGCCTATACCATGGCCTGCCTGGCTGCTGGGTTCAGTGTGATGCGCCACCAACTGAGCAAATATGCCAGCCTGGCTGTGCGCAGATTACCCATTTTGTCATTCTTTCAAAGCAAAAGCAAGCGCCGGCTGGTTGGTCACATAAGGGCACTAAAGCAGCATTCGCTGCTCTACTGGTTTGCCTTCTTCAGCTACGCTGTTTTTGCCTTTGCCATCACCTATATGGCGGTTGCAGATACCATGACAGACAACCCTGTTATCAAAGGCGACCGTGATAGTGTTGAGATTTTAAAGACCCTGATCGAGTTGAAGTTTGGTGACACCATCTCTTATACGATGCTACTGGCCGGCTTACTGGCCTTTATTTTAAGCGGCTTTTCAGCAAATTCGAGGCAGAAAAAATCGTCGCGCAATAATATCTTCATGCTGGGTTCTGCCGGGGGTACCATCATGGGCTGGCTGCTGACGGTTTTCGTTTCGGGGTTCATTTTCGAACAGGCAGAGCTCGGCGAGATGCTGACAGCGCTTCTGAAGGCATCGATTTATATCACCTTTTTATTCTTATTGGGTCGCCCCGCCGGCCTGCTAATCAATGTTTTGTTGCTTACAGGTGCATTTACAATGCGTATCTACACCCGCATCTGGAATAAACTTTTCAGGGCCACCCATAAAAATATCTTCTGCCGCCATTGTCTCACCAGATCGAACCGGCAAGATGCCAGCTTCTGGCGCGGGCTGCGTTATTGTGAACACTGCAAAACCCTGATCGATGAGAAAGAACCAATCAATCACCTGATTCTTGTGAATCGCAAAGAAAACCTGCCCGCTGACCATCTGCAGATATTGACCTCAGAAGCCATAAAGGTCGGCAAACCTCTTGAGCTGTCTACAGTAAGACTAAACACTGCCCGCCCTGCCCAGATTGAAAAGCTGCTGGTTTATCTGCATGAACATCAGCCAGAGAGTGAAGTTGTCTGTCATCTCAATGGCTCACTGAATAAGTTGCCACGGCACCTGCAGAATAATCTGAAAAACATGTTTGGCGCACGGTTAATCAGCTGAGTTTTCTTTTTCTGTACAAACTGAGCTCATACCTTCGAAAAGACCAACGATGCTCTGCCCCTTCTGCATGCAGGTTCACCACAGCCCCCAATGCCAGAAAACTCAGAAAACTGTTCCCCGCCCCTATATAGACTTCTATAAGAAGAAAGAGCCGATTTTCTACATCATGACCATCGGGGCCAGCGGCCATGGTAAAACCTGCTTTCTCAGTAGCCTGTTTTATTCGTTTTATCATCATTTCGTGCAGGCCTGGCCCAACTTCTCTTTTCTGGCCCTTAATCAGAATACCCTGAACCGCATACAGCGTGACTATGTTAATCTGCTGAGCCAGCTAAAGGTTCCGGCTAAAACACCCATAATGTTTCCTGAACCCATGATGCTCAAGATGCAGAAGATACCGCTGTTGCGGCGCAGCTTCTTCAGCAAAAAGCTCAATGAGCACGAGGCCATTTTCGTTTTCTATGATATTGGCGGTGGCACCTTCGATCTTGACCAGCGCATCAATGATAACCTGCCCATTCTGGGCCGGCTTAATACTCTGCTGTTTCTCATTGACCTGCCCACCCTGTTGAAAAACGGCACAGCAAAACAGACCGAAGAAGCTGAAAGACAGATATTACATCTGCTGAACACTCTGTTCAACGCCCTGCAGACCTTGAATGCCGTTAAGAAAAAGAATATTATCATCTGCTTTACCAAGGCCGACCTCATGGTTGGTAAAAGCAGGGTTTACGGGCCCCTGGCAGACTGGCTGAACGATTCATACCCAGACAATTTGCCTACCGCAGCCGAGGTGCCATTGTACACCAGGCATCTGAAGATTTTTTCACATATTATTTCAGACTATGTGCGCGAAAAACTTCCCAATGTGCACAATGCCCTGACTAACAACTTTAAAGAGGTTTATTACTCAACCTTCACAGCCCTGGGCGATGACCCGGTGGGTGGCAAAATGAGCAGCCTTGAATCATACCGAATTTTTGACCCGGTCTTTTTTTATCTTATGGATGAAGGGTTTCTGTGAAACTGAAGTTTGAGCAACACCTCTATACCAGCACCGACCCTGAATTTGAAACTGTAGCCAAAAGCAGCGGCATCGAAGGCAGTCTACAACACACTCTTGAGCAGAATTCAATTTATTTTCTGCCCTCTGAGCTGTTGTATGATGACAATGCCCAGGGCCCAACCAAATATATTTACTATCGTGCAGCTGAGAACAACTTCGTTTTTGGTCGCGGGGTTTATCTATACAAAGATTCTCTGGGCCGGCCGGGAAATTACATTTTTCATAACCTTGTTTTATCTGCCAGCGACTTTGCACTTGCTGAGTTTAATGCAGCAGCTCTGCTGCAGGCCCTCATTGCGACCAATGTATTTACAGATCAAGTCAGCACCGAACTCAACAGCATCGAGTTATCTGTTGAAATAGAAACTCCCCAGTATAACCAAAAAGCGAAAGAGGCCCTGCCCTCTTTAATATCGGCGCTGCAAGAGAATGGTAATGTGCTGCTGCGGGCCTCTTCTGAGGCAACCCTCAACCTGCTTGCTCTGCTTTATCACCTGGTACCGTTTACGGCCCGGCAGAACACTGGCTTCGATACATATAGCTATGGCAGCGGTGGCGTTAGGGGGTTTTTTTCGCTGCCCAGCGGCGAATTCTTTACAGATAACCAGAATCGCAACCTGACCTGTAATCTCGAAAACTTCTCACTGACCACCGGCGGCACTGCCATTGAAGTATCACCCTATGCCACAACCATGAACCAGCTGGCCCAGAACAAAAGTACTGTATATTGCAGGCGCCTGCTGTATCTTGAGAATATTTATAACCTAAATTACTCAGAGTTTCTAACTGAAATTAGAAACACTGAAACCTCTGATTATTATACACTTTTTGGTAAAGAACTTAAAGCAAGAATCAGCGGCCAGCATGATTGGGCCCTGTTTACCCATTTCTGGCCTTATCTGCCCAATCTTGATACCTATTTTGCAGACGGGCAGCTGGTGAATGCACTGCTGCAGTCGCTTGAAAGCGATTCAGCAGATGACAACATCGAAGCCCTCTACAGTAAATTTGAAGCCTGGGTCACAAACCAGATCGTCAGCGATCAGGGTGAGCCCCTGGCCGCCGATCAACAGCTCTTAAAAACATATCTGGGCAGACTCAGCCTTGACGATGCAGGCCAGCTGGCCCCGCTGCTGCTCAAAACTCTTGAACTGCTGAAAAAACACTATGAGGGCGGGCTTGAGAATACAATCTATGAGCTGCTGCTTTCACGGGCAGCTGAACAACTCTTTAACAATGACTACGCGGCCGCTCTCTACAAGGTCGTTAAAAAGTATGATGACGGTGAACAGCCACCCCTGGGTTTTATGCGTGAATTGTTCTATTGTATTCGTAAAAAGAAGATAACATCTGATCTGCTAGAATTTGATTTTTTGCAGCTGCCCGAAACTCATACTAGTGCAGCCATCAGGCTGGTCTTGCTGGTGCTGGTAGATGCGGGCAAAGAACGAAAAATGATCAAACACTTTGATAATCTGGCAGAAAAACAATCTGCAGCATTTCTTGAAAAACTGCAAAGCAGCAGCCAGCACCCGGCCATAGCAAGGGCCTTCGAAGCATGGCAGCAGCAAAAAACAGGCGAAAACTGATTTTTGGTTGCTGAATATCAGCCGCCCCCTCAACCTGTTTCTCGATGCACCATCTGGTTCTACTGAGTCAGCTTCTATTCGGGCCATTTCACTTTACCTATGACGATTACCCCAATATAGAGCAGACCTATCTTGATTTCAGCATCAGGCCCTATATCGAACGCCCCGAGCTGTCAATGAAGGTGGTAGATACCAAAAACATTGCCTCAGATATCATCTTTAAACCCAACATCTTTGCTGAGATTGGCCTCGGCGTCGCGTGGGAAGACTGGGGCATCGCCTATGGGGTACCTGCTTCAAGTGACCCTGAACAGAACCCTGTTGAATTTGGTGATACCCAGTATTTCGATTTTCAGTTTTACTGGAACACTTCGTGGATCGGTCTCGACGCCTATCTGCAAGACTATGATGGGTTCTTTCTCGATAATGCGGCAGACCTGGCTGAAACCAATAAAAAATATTCAAGGTTATCAATCACAACGGTGGGGCTGAACGCTTATTATATTTTTTCAGATCATTTCTCACTGACCGCAGCCTTTTCGCAGTCAGAAAAGCAGATTCGTAACGGGGGTTCACTGCTGTTAATGCTTTCGAACACATACCTCTCAGTACGTACCGGCCAGAACCTCGTGACGGCAGATGAGGTCAATCTTCACCCTGAGTTTTCAAGATTTACCCGGGGTGATTTTTTTACCATTTCTCTACTGCCCGGATATGGCTACACCTGGAAGTTCTACGAACTCTCTTTTTCAATTGTATTCTTCTGGGGCCCGGGGTTGCAATATCAGAACTACAGCCTCGGTGAGGCCCGCGAGAGAACCGTAAGACCAGAGTGGAAAGGAAATATCAGATCATCGCTCTGGTACAACTGGGTTCATCACTATGTGGGCCTCTATGTGCTTGGTGATATTAACCGTATAGTAATCGGCGAAACCCGCCTCGAAATCACCAGTACCACCCTGCAATTCTTCTACGGTTATCGCTTTTATTCAATCTAAAGTAAGAAGGTTGACTGAGTAAACTTTTTATTTAAACTGGTTCGATGCTGAAACGCCTTGTTATCATTCTAATTATTTCATTCGCAGCCCCCATTTATGGTTATCTTGACCCGGGCAGCGGCAGTATGTTCTTACAGCTTCTGCTTGGTGGTCTGGCCGGGGCTGCTCTGTTAATCAGACTGTACTTTAAGAAATTCATCGCTGTTATAACCGGTAAAAAAACCGAAACACCAGAAAACCGCGAAACAAGCTCAAAAGAGCTGCAAGAAAAACCCCACTGACGTGAAAACAGAGCCAAGCTCTTTTCGAGACCCTGGCTCGCAGGTCTTTTACCAGGGTGAAAAAGTATACCGCTATCTTAATGCCACAGCCCTGCATGCCTTCAAACAACTTGAAAGTTCAAAAGCATGGCAAAACCTTTCACCCCTTCTGGTAAAAACCAGAGAAACCCCGGGCAAAAAAGGGCGCTGGGCGGGCGCCCTCGAACATGAAAAGATCAGCTTCATCAGCTACCCTTATGAATGGTGCTTCAGCCAATTAAAAGATGCAGCCCTCTGCCAGCTTGAAATCATGTTACATGCGCTTGAAGCAGATTTTATTTCTGTCGATGCCAGCGCCTATAACTTTCAGTTCAAGGCGACCCAGCCCCTGCTGATTGATATTCCCTCGCTGGTGCCCTCGAAGGGCTACCGTCTGTGGCCGGGTTATCAGCAGTTCTGCCAGATGTTTTTATTTCCCCTTATGTTACAGGCCTACCGGGGTATAGAGTTTCAGCCTGAAATGCGGGCCCAGCTAGAGGGCATCAGTGCCGAGCGAATGCTGAAGATCATCAGCCGGCGCGACCTGCTGCGCAAAGGTGTATTCAGTCATGTTTACCTGCAGGCCCGGGCCCAACGTCGCTATGCGGCCATGCCATTTCTGCCCCAGAAAGAGCTGCAATCACTTGATATCAGCACAACCATTATTCGTCACAATGTTCGCTCTCTAAAGAAGATTGTGAAAAAAATGCACTGGGCCCAGGCCCGCTCACTCTGGTCAGAGTATGCTCATACGCATTCTTACAGTAAAGAAGCCCAGGGTGTGAAAGAAGACTTTGTAACAAAAGTTCTAAAATCTAAAAAATCAAAACTGGTTTTTGATCTTGGTTGTAACACGGGCAGCTACAGCCTACTGGCCAGCCAATACAGCGATTACGTAGTAGCAGTTGATGGCGACCAGCTGGCCATTGAGCGGCTGTATTTTCAGCTGAAACAACAGAACAAAAACAATATTCTACCTCTGGTATTGAACCTTGCCGACCCCTCGCCAAACCGGGGCTGGCAGGGCCTCGAGCGCCGGGCGTTTTTTGACAGGGCTCAGCCAGACCTGGTAATGGCGCTGGCACTGGTACACCACCTTGCTATTTCAAATAATATTCCCCTTGAACAACTGGTCGAGTGGTTCAGTCAAATGAAAGCCACTCTGATCATTGAATTTGTAACCAAACAAGACCCCATGGTGCAGACCCTGTTACAATCAAGAGAAGACATTTTCGACAACTATAACCAGCAGCACTTTGAAAAGTGTCTGGCTAAAAAGTTTCGCATTGTTACAAAGAAGAAGATACCCGGCAATACGCGTATTATCTATCACGCCCAACCTAAGGGGCGTCGTTAGCCCCGGCTTAACTGGCGGGCTTCCAGAGAAAGCGATTTTCTCTTTGAATTAATCGATCGGCAATATCTTTCAACGGAAAGTCAAAATAGCGGCTGATCATCAATTCTATCTGGGGTGAAACCTGTTGCCCCTGAATACGTTCAATAAAAACACGCAGAGTACGATAGGCCTGACGCGCATAGAATGGTTCAGCTTGATTGGGGTCAATCTGCCGCAGAGCTTTTATTGCCAGCATATATTCACTGGGGTCTTTGAAGGTGCGCCCTCTTTCCCAGTGAACGCGGGCCTTCCAGAACAGGGCATCGGCTTTACGGTAATTGTCAGGGGTGGTTCTGACGATATGTTCCATAATTTCTATGCGACGCGCCGTATACAGATTGGCGATATCTTTGTAAGAATAGATTTTTCTCTTTTTTAAAGGCTCTGCATATTTCTGCATCAAACCCTTTAGCACCTTGAGTCGAAGTTTATCACTGTTCTCTTCGAATTGATAATTCTCTAACAGCTTGTAATATTCGCCCCAGGCTTTCTGCTGGGTTTCATAGATGTTTTCAACAGTAAAAAGTAATTCAGTGGCAGTTTTAGTACCTTTAACTTTTGCAACCTGATCTAGAATTTCTTTAAGATAGTCTTCTTTATTCAGGTTCTCTAAACTGTAATCAATAAAGAAGTAAGATTTATCGGCACTGAAGGCATAAACCACCCGCAGCAAGTTCTCGAAGAAAAGTTCGCGGGCCAGAGCAGGCAGGTCACCCATGTTGGGGTCATAGATCATAAATTCTTTTACGAACTTTGATAACTGCGATTCTTTGGGCAGAAGATATGTATTATTCAGATACCGCAGGCGCTGTTGGCGATTCATCACCAGCGGCCCTTTTTTCTCACCCTTGTGATTCAGGTTCAATTCTACATAACGGGTGTGTCGCAGACTGCGACCCCGGGTAAAAAGTTTAAAATCGTTGATAACCCGGTTTCGGGTTTTATGTTTACGTAGATCTTTGGGGGCCCGGCGCAGACTGTAGCTGAAATGCCGTTTAATGTTCTGCAAAGTAGGAAAAACATCTTTAGCAATCAACTCATCATAGGCCCGGTCGCGATAAATATATTTTTGCGGGGCCTTGGCATTGCGCAGTAACTGCTCGAACTGGGGCTTATATTTGCTGATTAATTTCTGTGATTTATTAATATCATCAAGCAGCTTCTCATATTCTTTGTTTGAAAAATCTTTTTTTACCTGAGACTTGTGGCGCTGACCAAAGCGTTGCTTAAACTGTTTTTTGAGTTTCTCATCAAGCTTCTTGCTGCTCTTTTTATCACCCGCCCTGGGCTTTGGCGGTGCCTGCAGGGTCTTCTTCATATCTTGTTTATTCTGCTGGCGGTTCATGCTGATCTGGGGAACCATATACCGATCAGTGAAGTTTCGTGGCGCAGGCAGTTGCTCTGGTTTCGAAGGGCGGTTCAAACGCATCTGTTCAGCCCCATCTCGCTGAAAGGTTACTTCAAAACCCTTACTTGTTTCTTCAGGCTCAATTGTGACATGCAAAATGAATAGAATCAATGCTGTAGAAGCGTGCAGACCAATCGAACCAAGCAGGGCGTAGTTTGTGAGCTTATCTCTCATCGATATAAATATAATACCTGGTTGAAGATTGTTTCAAAAATTAGTTTGGTTGTCAAGCATTGCTGAAAGCTTTTCTGGCGAATTTGGTGCAACTAGATATTGTTTTATGATCGCCTTGATTGCCTCTGGGCGAATAATAAAACTTACAGTTCTATCATGGGCATAAAAGTTCAGAGGGTGCGCCGGCGTGGGAATGACCTGCCCTGTCATTCTAACCGCAAACAAAAGCCCGCAAACCTTATATGAACGGTCAGAACGCACAAATACCGGTGAGCCACTTTCACCCTGATAGGCGGTTATACTGGTGAGGTATTGCAAGTCTTTCGATTTGGTAATTTGGGCCCATTCTTTCGAATCGTTTTTTGATTTTTTATCAAGTTTAAGTGCCTTAATATCATACCTTAAAACAAGGCCCTGCTTTTCATAAAGAGATGAGCTTGGGGGTAAAACAAGTTTGCCCAGAAAATCAACATGCTTTTTTTTGTTATAAAGATCAGCACCACCAAACTCAAGCTCATAACCTGAATGTTTCTTGTTGCCCTTAGTCAGCCTGATAAAAAGTGATACATTTTCACCCTTCTCTGGCACCTTTTCGCAAAGGCGCGGTAAGAACTCAATGGGTTCAGCAAACAGAGATGCCTTTAACAGGGCCACATCATGTGCCCTGTTGAACTGGGCGACTTCAAATTTATAATGATGCCCCCCCACCGGGCCCCGCCGCGCCTGCCTCACCAGGCTGAGATTCTTGCCCTTGTCAACAACATGATAGGCGGTAATAAAAAAGGGCCCACCAATATAGAAGGCCCGGCCCCGGGTACCAGTCTTACCCTGCACGTCAAAGAGCAATGCCTCAACCTGACCGGCTCTTATACCCATCTGGTTTTCACCCTGTAAAAAGTTCATCAAAGCTTCGCGTTCTTGCTGGGCCGTTGACTTGAATATTCCGGTGAAGTAAACCATCAGGCCCACAATCAAAAGAGTTGGTAATAAGAGAATGATGCGCCTGATTATCATGAGAAAATACTGTGGATTTTTAAACTAATGAAAGCTAATATAATTTACCTGAATCGTCGAGCAATACCCAGCTCGATCTGCGCCAGTATTGAATAGTCTACATCAAAACGGGCTCCCCTGTTTACAAGGAAAGAATCATTTAACAGAAGAAAAGTGTGCCTGAAAAAGAAATAGAACTTGTTCAGCTCACCCGTACGCAAACCGTAG
>CAZHLC010000053.1:0-11293 GCA_964532545.1 uncultured Leptospiraceae bacterium
TCTGCAGAAGTTTGCCCCCGACCTGTGGCTACACCCCTGGTTTCTGGCTACTGTAAACAAAGAGTCTGACCGCAAGTTTATTCGCGAACAGACATTCAAATCTACGCGCGAGGGCATGATCAACTGCTGGGCCTCAATCTATCAGTCATGGCATACAGCTGCAGAACCACAGTTTCAGGTGAAACAACCTGGCCTTTCTCTGTGGGGCCCCAGAGATTTAACCCATATCAACACTGACAGGTTATCAATTAAAAACTGTATGTCACACGTGCAATGTCACGATTTTGAAGACTCGGCTCACTACACCTATCTACAAGAACCCGAACGTTTTGTCAGCCTGGTGCTGCAAGAGATGGCCATTAGCTGAAAAAGCTTCAGGGGGCAACCCGGCCAAAGTTCTGCCAGCGAACTTCTGCTTTGGGGCACATACCAGACCAGTATTGCACAAGCTTCATGGCCGGGCTGCTGACGTTCACTGGTTGCGAGCACAGTTCATCATGCCAGTCGATTGAGAAATAGGTATAAACATACTTGCCCCGCAGAAACTCTCTTTTTACCGGCCCGAAAAATCTTGAATCTTGTGAGTTATCACGGTTGTCGCCCATTAAGTAGTACTCATCGGCAGCCAGAGTCAGCTCTACGGGCTCGGCACCAAAGATGCTGCTTTTCATCTGCAGAACCTGGTAGCTATGGCCATTATTAGTTTCAGTAAAAGCTTCATATTCGTTTTCATCTTTGTTGTGAAACGTTTTGCCGATCATCAGGCTACTCACAGGTTTTTCGTAGGGTTTGCGACCAAGCTCTTTACCATTGATTGAGATTCTGTTCTTATTTATCTCTATTCGATCACCGGGTATGGCGATGATTCTTTTAATCAAAGTCTTACCCTGCAGTGATTCGGTGGTGGCATCAAAGGCGATAATGTCACCCCGCTTTACCTCGTTCAGTATGTAGTTGACAAAAACGAAATCGCCCTGCTGCACACTTGGTTCCATCGAGCCCGAAGGTACATTATGCGCATTAATAAAGGGTTTTTCAATGGGTTCGAGAACGATAGTCAGCACGATGCTGACTATGATGTAAACCGGTACAAACCAGTAGGCAGCAGGTTTGTAAAAAAGCTTATGAGCACTTATCTTGTTTTCTTTAAGCGAGCGATAGGTTTCAAAAACCAGCCAGGCCCAGAACAACATAAACGCAAAAATCAGAAAAAAGAAATGAGTCGAACCGCTGATCACAAAAGTTAAAACCCATGCAAGCAGTGAAAACACAATAAGCAGCAACAGACTTACAATTGTATATAGAATAAAGCGCCGCTGGTCTTTTATGTAGTAGAAGCCCAGAGGCAGAAACATGATATTCAGAAAATAGGCCCAGAATTTTGATACTTTGCGTTCAGTCATTGTTGTCTTCTTCAGAATAGTCTTTAAGAAAGCGCCTTTCTTTGTTTGAAATAGATTTGATGCCACCCCGGCTGATCTTTTCAAGAATACGATCAAGCTCTTCGTTCATCTCTTCAACCGTGGGTGCCTTGCTCTGTTTTTTAGCCGCCGGTTTACTGCTCTGAAACAGATTTTCTAGCAGGCCCTGATTCTCGGGTTTACGAAAATAATAGATGCCATAAACAATAAAGGGCAGTAGCAGTAATAACAGAACTCGAAACTGCTCAGCCACAGCACCCGGGTTGACCAGGGTCGCGATGATAATACCTGCGAGCGAACCACCCAGGTGAGCCGCATGGCCGATGCTGCCCCGGCCCCGCTCGAGTAGATAGAGCGAGATACTTATATACAGAAAGGCAAACAGCCAACCTGGTATCATAATGGGCAAGAGCAGCAGCCCGAGTTTAATTCCGGGAAAAAACAACACGGCCATGATGATGATAGCCGAGATGGCACCCGAGGCCCCTACGGCCGTATACCCGGGGTGATTACGGTGAATGAACAAGCCAAACAGCTCTGACCCAGCCATGGCCGCCGCATACATGAGCGCAAACAAGAAGGGCCCATAGGCTTTTTCAAGGGGCTCGCCGAATATATAAAGAGCAAACATATTGAAACCGAGGTGCATGTAATCGACGTGCAGAAAATGTGAACTGAACAGGCGATAATACTCGCCCCGGCCTCTGATGGCCGAAATATCAAAGCAGAAGCGGTTAAAAAAAGCCCTGTCTTTTTGGCCCTTGAAAGTGGCAATTACAGATGCAATAATAAGAGCAATGGTCACGAACATATGTCTGGGGTCATACCCTGAAAAAAATCAGCACAGGCAAATGTTAAATAACCGGGGTTTAAACGTCAAAATAAAGAAAACACTTGCCGATGAACTTTTAAATTAATTAAAGTTTAGGTAGCACTTCTATGAGAATACGCACCGCACAATGCCTGATGCTTTTGCTGGTCACTCTGCCACTCTTCGCGCAAGAAGAGGGCCGCTGCCTGCAGGGCGACTGTGATAACGGTTTTGGCACCTATGCCTGGTACGATGGCGACCGCTACATCGGGCAATTTAAAGACAGCATGATGTGGGGCAAGGGCAAGCTGGTCACGGCCGGGGCCGAATATGTGGGCGACTTCAAAAACGATACCGCCGAGGGCTCAGGCACTCTACGCATTATTGATTTTAACGAAAGCTATGCCGGCCAGTTCGTTGATGGTCGTAAACACGGCCAGGGTCGTTACACCTGGTCAGACGGTTCATACTACGAAGGCCAGTGGTTTGAAGATAAAAAACAGGGCATCGGCAAAGAAATTCTGGCTAACGGCGACATGTATGTTGGCCAGTACCGCGATGACCTGTTTCACGGCAAAGGCAAACTCATTTTCAAAAACGGTGACCGCTTTGAGGGTCATTTTCTAGAAGGCCGCCTTGATGGTTTTGGCGTATTTGCCTGGGCCAAGGGCGACCGCTACGAAGGCGATTATAAAAATAACCGCCGCGAAGGTAAGGGCCGATTCACCTGGAAGAGTGGTACCACCTATGAAGGCGAATGGAAGGCCGACATCAAACATGGTGAAGGCATCTACAGCTGGGCCAATGGCGATAAATACGATGGCAAATATAAAAAAGACAAACGCCATGGCCATGGCCGCATGATCTGGGCTAACAAAAACAAATACGTGGGCGACTATATTGAAGGGGTGCGCACCGGCCATGGTATAGAAGTCACTGCCAAAGGCCACCGCTATGAAGGTGGCTTCAGAGACAGCTACTTTCATGGTAAGGGATACTTAAGCTACCCCAACGGTGATGCCTACGAGGGTCAATTCGTTGACGGTATGCGCGAAGGCCGGGGCCGCTACTCATACAAAGCTGGCCACGTCTATGAAGGTAACTGGCTTGAAGATAAACAGCACGGGCAGGCCCAGCTGATACTGGCCGATGGTCAAAAGTTTGATCTGAACTTTTTTGAAGGAAAAATCGACGGGGGCGAAACTCTGCAGAGTTATTTTGCAAAAGCCAAAGGCACAAAGTCTGGCGATTACTATGTAGGCCAGTACGATGACGGCAAGTACCACGGTAAGGGTACCTTCTACTGGGCCAATGGTGACCGCTATGATGGCCAGTTCAAAGAGGGTAAACGTCACGGCTATGGTATCTTTACCTGGTCAAACGGTGATGTCTATGTAGGCGAATACCAGAATGACCTGCAACATGGTAAAGGCAAACTCATCTACAAAAACGGTGACTTCTTTGAAGGGCAATTCGCCGGGGGCGAAAAACACGGCCCCGGTCGCTATGCATTTACCAATGGCGATGTCTATGAAGGCAACTACCAGCAGGGCCAGCGCAATGGCACAGGCAAGTACCTGTGGGCTAACGGTGATCGCTTTGAGGGCGCTTACTCTAATGGCCAGCGCAATGGAAAAGGCAGTTTTCGCTCGATTAAAGGTGAGTATTACAGCGGCGGCTACCAGAATGATGTTTTTCACGGCATGGGAAAATACAGCTGGTCAAACGGTGATATCTATGAAGGCGGCTACCTCGAAGGCAAAAAGCACGGTAAGGGCGTCTTTCTCTGGTCAAATGGTGTGAAATTCGAGGGCGAATATAAGAACGGCAAACGCGATGGCATTGGCACTCTCTATCTGGTCAGCGGCAAAATTGAACGCGGCCTTTATCGCGAAGGTAGGCTGGTCGAAAAGATCGTCGAACCGAAATCAGGCGATACCGGCACCGGCGAAAACATAGAGAAAAAACCTGAAGAGACCGAAACCAAAATCGAAGAAAAAAATAACGAACCCCAGCCAGTAAAAGTCGATTCTGAGAAAACACCTCAGAATGGTATTCGCGAATAAGAGTTTAAAAGTTCTTGCCAATCAATTTTCATTCTTAACCTGTAACTGTGGCTTTTCGGGGGAAGGGCTTATTCGTACTTATCTTGGTGTGCCTGCAGTGGCCTCTGGCTGCAGAAGTAGCCATGGTCGCCGCAGCTTCACCAGAGGGCATTACGCTGCTCTGGCAGGTTTCAGCCAGGTATAAAAATTCAGAGCTATTACTTTATAGAAAAAGACCTGACCGGCGCCAGCGCAGGTTGCTGACAGAAAAGCCGCTGCGCCGGGCAAGAACCGCCGAAGACTTAAAAAAATATCTCGGGCCCGAAGACTTTAAAAAGCTGCAGCCCCCCGGCAAAAACCTGCCAGAAGCCGAAATCATCAAAACCATTTTAAGCGATGATTCGTTTATCGAAATCGCCGGTTTTTATTATCCGCGGCTGGGCGAAGCCCTGGCAATGCGCTTTTTTGACCGTCTTGTAGTTAGACCAAAGCGTTACACGTACTGGTTGGTAGCCAAAACGCCCCAGGGCGAGCGAACCCTGGCAAGTGTCTCGGTAAATAGCGGCCGCTACCCCCGTGTTGCAACACCCAAAAAGCCAGCTGGCAGCGTTGAGAACCAATCGACTTTTCTAAATTGGCCGCCCGTTGATGATCGTAATATCATTGGCTATAATATCTATCGTAATCGCTTCGAAAAAGGCGATTATCGAAAAGTGAACAAAGTTCCACTGGCTTTTTTAAACCCAGAGAAGGGTAAGAGCCGGGTGCACTTTGAAGATAACACCATTAAAAAAAACAAGACCTATTGGTATTATATCACAGCTGTGCACTTCTCTGGCCTTGAGAGCAAACCTTCGGCGAAACTGAGAGTACGCAGCATCACCCGCCCTGCCCCACCAGAGATATTAAAGGTATCTCTGCGCAAAGATGGCAAAATCATACTTCGGTGGAAAACGACCTCTAAGGCAGAAATTGCGTTTTTTGAAATCTACCGCAGCAGAAAGCGCGATGGTAAATATAAAAGAATAAATCAGTTACCTGTTCCTGCTAATGCGTTAAGCTACGAAGATGAAATTAATGATCTGGGGGGAAGTTACTGGTACAGAATAAAAGCTTTAAACCGAATGAAATCTGCATCAGATTTCTCGGCAGCAATTTCTTGCCAACTGAAGCGACTTATCAAACCACCGGGCCCGTTAAAACTGACTGCAACCATTGTAGGTGACCAGATTGAATTGCGTTGGCAGCCCATTAAAGATAAGCTGTGGAAAAACTACCAGATTGAACGAGCAAGCCGCCTCAAGGGCAAATTTTACACCCAGAAGCGTATAAGAAAAAATATTTACCGCGATAAAACGGCACAGCCCGGTGAAACTTATTATTATCGAGTTGCATACAATGATAATACCGGCGTGCTTTCTGAATACAGCAAAGTTGTAAATATTCGAAATATTGACCGGCGCCCACCTATTGCACCCCTTGACCTTTTGGCAAGGCAGCAGCAATCACATGTCATTCTTACATGGCAACCGGTGACTTCACCACAACTGGCCGGCTATCAACTACAGTTCAGAACTAATTTTGATAAAAAGTATAAGAAACTTCATAAAAAACTTCTTAATTCAAGCACCGCATCGTACCGTCACAGGCTGTGGCCCGGGGTTCAAACGGTGGCTTATCGCATATTCGGGGTCAGCCGACAGAAAATCTATTCAGAAAAATCTGCCCATTTTGAATTAATTGTCAAAGCACCTTCGATGCGCCCACCCCGAATCACCCTGGTGCAGCCAACCTGGTATAAAAAGAAGAAGGTTCTGGCCATTTACTGGCAGAAGATTACGCATCATAACTTTATCGGTTATGATCTTTACCGGCGCGCAGCGGGTAGCGCAAGCTTTCGCAAAGTAAACCTGAAAACCATAGATAAAGAGAATCAAGTGTTCTTTGACACGGCCGCAAACCCTGATGGCTATTATTCGTACTATCTGGTGATCAAAAATGCAAACCAGAAATCACGCTCCCAGACGATAAACTATGATGGCCGTTAGAGCTTTATGCCTATTCCTGCTGGTTACTGCCGGCTTGCGGGCGGTGTCAATCATTCACCGACCTGTTCTGAATGCGCCGAAAAATTCGGCCATAAAAATCATTTTTTCTCTTTCAAGTCTCAAAGGCATCAGCCGCGCCACACTTTATGCCAGGCAAAGAGGCAGTGGCAATTACTTCAGCTTTCCCATGGTTGGTTCAGGGCGGCGTTACGCAACGCAGATTCCGGCCTACCTGGTTCAAAACCAGGGGGTAGAATATTACCTTGAGGCAGTTACCAACGATGGGCAACAGATCTCTTTTCGTAGCGCTCAAAACCCCGTGCAGGTCAGGGTCTCAGCGCTTGGCAGTGAGCCAGCTTTCAGACTGCTTAACCCGGCTGAAAATGGCATCAGTACCGATGAAAGACCGATAATCTCGCTGGTACTGACAGAGCATCGGTCGCCCCTTATCACAAGTTCTGTTAAGGTCAACCTTGATGGCAGTAATATCAGTGAATCAGTGATCATTAGAGGAAATTACGTTCAATACCAACCCCCCATAAACCTTCGACCGGGCAAACACACCATAGAAATATCAGCCCAGACAATCGGTGGTCAGCCGGTTAAACAACGTTCTTATGTATTCTACGTTGGCTCAAAAGAATCTGGCGAAACTCTTAAAAAAAAAACCAGTGGAAGACCACAGGAAACCTTAGTAGTACCTACCAGTTTTCACGGGTCTACTCACAAAGCTCTCAATCGCAGATATCAGACCCAAATGGTTATGCCACGGCAAATTTAGATTTTAAGGCAACCAGGGGTGACGAAGAGCTGTTTGTAGGCCCTGTTTTTCTGACCACGCAAGAGTCTGCAAACCAACAACCTGCGCAGAATTTTCGTTTTGGCTATAAAAACAACCGGTTCGAAACACAGTGGGGTAATATCTCAACCGAATTTACCCAGCTCTCAGGCGGGGGTGGCTCAATGCTGGGCGGAGAGATTGTCTACTATAATGAAAACAAAAAGAAGAAAAAAGGGTTTAGAATTCAGGCTGATGGGGGCCGGGTTCGTCAGGCGGTTGAAGCCTCACCCGAAAACTCTTTTGTCGCAACCTATGCCCGGCGCACCTATGGCCTGAGAGGTGATTACTATATGAGTAAGAGTTTAATCATTTATACCTCGCTTCTTGATACCCGTGATATTAAAAACTCTTTGATTGATGCAGGCAGCACCGTTCCCCTGCAGAATCAGGCAATGGCAGTGGGCTTTAAGTCTACAAAGAAATATCGCTTCATTGATTCACTCAATGCAGAAGCAGGCTACTCAGTTGGTGAAATTGCCGAAACAGGCACTGCAGCACAGACAGTCAAAGATGCAGCATGGCTGGTAAACACCTCAAAAAATGTCAAGCCGCTCTCAACAAATTTTACCTTTGATTACACAGAGTACCGCCCTGAATTCTTATTTCTTTTCGGCAGTGCTGGTTCTGATAACCGCACCCTCGCATTGAATGGCAGCTCAACCTTTTTCAGGCAGAAACTCAATTGGAACAATGGCTACTCATTCAGCCATGATAATCTTGAGAGGCAGAAAAGCGCAACCACGTACAATCATACCATTAATACTGCCCCCACATTATCACTAGCCAACTGGCCTGTTTTTGCACTTACCGAAACCCTGGTATTACAGAATACAACCGGCGATGCACAACTTGAAAGTGATACTGTAAATAACACCATCAGCCTTAACATAGGCTATGGTTTTAAGGCATGGCAGCGCAGTCACCAGAGCAGTTTGACACTGAGTCAAAATGACACCGTTACCAGGGCCGTTGCCCAGAATACTCAGAACCGCAATCGCACCATTGCTACCCAGTATGGCATTAATCAAGTGTTAAGCTGGTTGAGCTTCTCTCTGGCTTATTCAATAAATATTGGTGAGACTTCTGAAAACCCAATAATCACATTTGCTGATACTTCGACCCTTAACCTCACACCCTCAATCACCGCTATAAAGCTGTCTTTTCCCCTTGTTTTCAGCTATGCACGTACCTTTGACAATGGTTCTCCGGCGCAGACAGACAATGAGACACTGAGCACCAACCTTTCTGTAAACCACAGCTTTTCTCAGAAGTACAATCTGTCTTTAGCAGCCGGTTACAGTATTTACAAAGATAAAATCAATAACAGCTCAAACTATAAGCAGGTAACCGCAACTGTTACTTTCAACAGCCAGTTCTAATATGTTAAGAATATTTTTCACTTATTTTTTACTCGGTACCGGCGTCTCGGCCCAGACTGTGGTCGGCTTTGACGAGCCCTTTCCTTTTGTTGGGGGTGCAAAAAATGGTTCGGCAGTTACAGCTGCCCCTTTTTCAATATTGCACGTTGGTCGTAATGCGGCTCAACTCGGCAGAATAGACAACTGGTCATTACTCTTTGATCACCGCATGAACGAAAGTAATCAATCAATACTTTATGGCGGGGGTCACTTTTCTTTAAGGCCCCTCAGCATGGCCATTGGTACCACGATGGCTTCTTTTGATAATAACCGTGATAAACAAATCAACCAATACAACTTTTCGGGCATGCACCTCAGCTCTGCATATGACCGTTTTCTCTTGCCCATAGGGGCCTCGTTATATTACTACAAAGACGCCCAGAACAACAGGCGCACGGGCCTTGATGCAGGGGTCTTGTATACAATCGAAAGTGACGCAAACCAGTTTTTCACACTTCACCGACTCAATCTTGGTCTGCGGTTGAGAACACAGGTCACCATTGACAATGCAAAATTCGAGCTGAAGCCTGCCCCCGCTATTGCAATGCAGCTGCTTAAATACAAATGGTTTGCCGGCCATGCATTCATTGACTTCAATATTGAACATGATTTTGTCAGGGTACCCACAAATTACGGCATGCAGTTTGATTTTGCCAGTAACTATTTTATGGGGTTTGGCTTCTCTGGCGAAGAGTTCTTCAGCTCAGAAAACCTGCACCTTGGGTTTGGGCTTCGAGCATCTCTGGGCTCATTTTCAGTAAGAGCTGATACCGCTCATATAAAGTCAGATCAGGTTGAGATTAAAAACAGCCGGCTGCAACCAAATGCTTCGCTATTATTTTCTTATGGTAAGCCCGCCTTATCAGACTTCAGCAGTTCTGCATTTCTTGCAGACTATTATCTCAATACTTCAGACAGACAGGCCAGGGTTGAGATCGGGCTTGAGCAGCTCGATTGGCAGAATGTTATAGACTATACTTTTCTTATAACCGATCAAACCAATAAAACAGTTTTTGAGCTTCATAACAAAGTACACAGCCGCCAGCGACTTGAAAACCGACCGAATAATCTATTCTGGCAGGGGCAAAACCTGAGTGATCAGCGATTGCCACCATCGACCTATCGAGGCACCCTTTATGTTCTTAAAAAGAACCTGAAGGTGTTTGAATACCACATAGCCAATATTCATCTTGTTAAAGAAAATCCATTGGGGCTCATAGAAATAAGCCCCCGTATGTACAGGCTAAAGCAAGACCTTGAGCCTGTCTCAATCAAAGTTAAAACGGCAGAACAGGCAGTTAAAAAGATCGTAATTCAGGTAAAGAACTTGAACAATCAAGTCGTGTTCAGCAGCTACTGTGCCCCTATAGCGGGTCAATGCACCTTTTCTTGGTGGCCAAATCAACAGAAAACAAGCGGTGTTTTTTCTGTAAGCGCCCTGCTCTCAGGTAATTTCGACAACGTACAGAGAATACGCGGGCCCACAGTCAGGGTAATACAACAGAGCGACCAGCTTGCTGCATTTGTAACCCCAACCCGCCTCTCTCAAAGCAGCTTCAGAAAAAGGGGAGTGACTGTCGAATGGCCTGCAGTCAAAAACACCTCAACCTTTATTGTCGAAATCAGAAACCCTGAGGGCAAAACTATCTTTCGAAGAAAGCAGCAGGGTAACTCTTTAAAATACCGTGGGCAGGCGTCGCACGGCCTTCATAGCTGTTTGATCTTCAATGAAGACAATAAATTACTGGGCAGTTCTCAGTTTCTCATCGATGCTCAAGGTCCGCTGGTTGGGCTGCGTATTAAACCCGTAAATGATTTTGTGCCTTCGTTTCAAAGCTTTATTTCAATGAATATGTCAGCCAGCGATGAAAGTGAAATCAAGAATACAGTGCTGCAGATCAAAGATCGCTTCGGCAGTTTGCTATGGCAGCGGCTGTATAGGGGCGCACCCCCACCTCTGGTTGAATGGAATGGTTTTTCAGGAGGAAGAATCGCCCTCGACAGCGACACCGAATACCGGGTTGAGCTCAAGGCCATCGACGAATTTCAAAACTGGTCAAATACAGTAAAAAGAAGCTTCAAAACCGGCATTATCATCAAATCTGAAAATATAAAAGAGATCACCAGAAACAGTGTTGCTCTGGGCAGAATGAAAAGGTATCGAATGCAGTTGCCCACGATTCTATTCAGAGCAGGTTCAGATACACCATTGCCCGGTGTGCAACAGACATTACAAAAGATAGTACCAATTTTACAGAAAAAAACAGAATTCAAAATTCGTATTGAAGGGCACATTCACCGTTCAGGCAATAGAATTCTAAAAAGCCAGAAAATTCTTTCTGAAAAAAGAGCAGCCAAAGTTAAAGAAATACTCGCAGGTATCGGTATTGAGCCTGAGCGCATGGTCATCTTTGGCTGGGGCGGTGAAAAGCCCCTCTCTCGCAGCAAAACAGCCCGAGCGGCAGCCAGAAACCGCCGGGTTGAAATCATACTGATACCCGCCCGATAGATACTTTGCAGCAGAAGAGCCCCGCGCAAAGTGGTGACGGTGGCCTGGCAAGATTACCTAAAGGTTCGTTCACCCCGTAAGCTTTACTTTTATGCAGCCCTGGTTGGCACCATGGCCGGGCTCTGTGCTCTGGTTTTTTTCTATCTGCTTGAAGCTGCCCAGTATCTGACCTTTGAGGTGCTGGCCCAGACTGAGCTGGT
>CAZHLC010000054.1:0-11283 GCA_964532545.1 uncultured Leptospiraceae bacterium
GTTGCTCTTTGTGTTTTTCAATATTTTGTCACAGAAAGACTATGGTTCAATGGCCGAGGCCCAGAAACGCTCGCGCGAACAAGATAAGCTGATGGCCGACAATGCCAAGCCCATGACCTCACAGTCTTTCAGCATGGCCAAACCCGCCGAACATGCCCGGGCTCTTAAACTTACGGTCATCTACCCCTTTGTTTTTCTGTTTGTGGTGTTAATCGGGGGCCTATGGCTCGATGGCGACGGCCTCACTCTTAAAGGCGATGTGTTGTTCTCTTTCGAGGCCTGGCGCCACGTGTTTACCAAGTCAGACAACGTGCGCATTCTGGCCATTGCCTCATTCTTTGGCGCCATTATGGCCTTTATGGTTTCATATATTGTCTCAGGCCTCAAGGTGAAAACTCTGATGGTGGGCATTTACCGCGGGGTGCGCAGCAGCCTCTTGCCGGTTTTGGTGCTGGTGCTGGCCTGGTCGCTTAAGGCCGCCTGCGACGATCTCAAAACCGGCCAGTTCATGGTTGATACTTTCGGCCAGGTGCTCTCGCCGGTGCTGTTTCCGGCGATATTGTTTTTAATCGCCAGCTTTACCTCTTTTGGTACGGGCACCAGTTGGGGAACCATGGCGATTTTGATACCCACGGCCCTGCCCATAGCCTACAGCCTTGACGGCAACAGCTACGGCCTGGTGACCATGATCTCAATGGGGGCCGTGCTTGACGGTTCGATTTTTGGCGACCACTGCTCGCCTATCTCTGATACCACCATCATGAGTTCGATTGCCTCTAGTTGCGATCATCTGCATCACGTGCAGACTCAGGTTCCCTACAGTTTAACGGTGGCTGGCTTTGCCCTGTCTTTAGGATACTTACCCGCTGCTCTGGGCCTCTGGCCCCTCGCTAGTATTGTGCTAAGCGGGGTTTGTATCTGGCTCTTATGGAAATTTATCGATAAACAGAAATCTTTACAAACCTATAGTTTTTCATGAAGGCAATCAAACATGTTCATCTCTTGGGGGTCTGCGGTACGGCCATGGCCAGCCTGGCTTATCTGTTAAAGCAGGCCGGCTATAAGGTCAGCGGCTCAGACGAGGGCATGTACCCACC
Source organism: uncultured Leptospiraceae bacterium (assembly GCA_964532545.1). Lineage (GTDB taxonomy): Bacteria > Spirochaetota > Leptospiria > Turneriellales > CAZHLC01 > CAZHLC01. The sequence continues at coordinate 1,098 of CAZHLC010000054.1, forward strand.
CATGAGCGACTTTCTACAAGAGCAGAAAATTCAAACCTTTAAGGGTTTTAAGGCCGCAAATTTAAAAAGCAAACCAGATCTGGTGGTAGTGGGCAATGCTATTTCAAGAGGCAATGTCGAGTTAGAGGCAGTGTTGAATCAGCGGCTGGCCTACCAGTCAATGCCCGGGGTGATTAACCAGTTTTTTCTGCAGCAGAAGCTGCCCATTGTGGTGGCCGGCACCCACGGTAAAACAACCACCACAACCCTGATGACTCATCTACTTGAAGTAGCCGGTAAAAAGCCAAGCTATCTTATTGGTGGGCGACCCGCCAACTTCAATACCAGCGCCTCATATAATAAAAGCGGTGAGCACTTTGTCATCGAGGGCGATGAGTATGACAGCGCCTACTTCGATAAACGTTCGAAGTTTCTGCATTATTTTCCTCAGTATTTAATACTTAATAATCTTGAGTTTGATCACGCCGATATTTTTGACAGTCTTGATGACATTAAGCTGTCGTTCAGCCGCCTGTTGAAGCTGGTGCCTGGTAATGGTCTGGTTGTCTATAACGGCGATGATAAGAACCTGCGCGGCCTGATGAAAAACTTCAGTGGCAAAGCATTATCGTTTGGCCGCGGTAAAAGCTGCGATTATCGTTTTATGCAGGGTAAGAATGGCGACTTTGAAATTCTCAAGGGCAGCAAAACAGTTTTGCAGGCCAGCCTGAGTTTGCCTGGTGAGCACAATGTGCGCAATGCTCTCGCCTGCTGCGTTCTGGCCCTGCATCTAAATATCCCCCGAAAAACCATAACCCGGGCCTTTGAAACCTTCAAGGGGGTGCAGCGCCGTCTAAACCTGCTTGTTGATAATCAGGTTCTGTTATACGATGACTTTGCCCATCACCCTACGGCCATTGGGCTGACTCTTGAAACTCTCAAAAAGAAGCACCGCGGGGCCCGTTTGATCGCCGCCTTTGAGCCCCGCAGCAACACCTCGGTGCGCAATGTTTTTCAAGAGCAGTGGCCCCAGGCCTTTGCCAAAGCCGATGTGGTTCACTTTGCCCCGATTTATCGCCTGAAAAAAATTTCACCGGCTGAGCGCATTGATCTGTCAAAGATTTGCCGCCAGTTAGAGACCAGGGGCAAAGAGGCCACAGCTCATAAGAGCTTTGAGCAAATGCTCAGCCGTATAAGTAACTCGGCCAGGCCGGGTGATGTGATTGTGATGATGAGCAATGGCGCCTTTGGCGGAATTGTTCACCATTTAAAACAGTTTCTGCAGAAAAAATTCACTTGATTGTGCAACGAAAGCCTGCCTCTCTGCTTTATGAAGAGTGTAATGGTATTTTTTATTATGATCATCAGCCTGGTGTACCTGTTTAACCCGGGGGCGGGTTTTCTTGATTTTATACCTGATAATTTTCCTATCGTGGGTAACCTTGACGAGGCCGGTGCGACCGCATTATTTTTGGCCTGCCTGCGCTACTTTGGTCTTGACATCACCAAAATTTTCAAACGCAAAAAAGATGAAGAGCAGGTTAAAGATATCAATTAGTAGTTTCTGTGTTCTCACGGTTGTTGAGAATAGCCAGCAGAGCAGCTGGCACAATGAACACCATGGCAAGATAGAAAGAGCTGCCAGGCACCTCTTCTAGAAAGAAATACGCCAGCACCGTAGTGAAAATAAAATGATTGAGCGAGGCCAGGGCCACAGTCTGCCCACGAAAATGGCGCATTGACCAGTTAATACCTGAATGGCCCAGCACAGTAGGTATAAGGCCCAGGGCCAGAACCCACAGCCAGTCGGTGAGTGGGTAATCTAAATGGTTTTCGCCCAGCAGAAATGATGCAGCCAGCGCTACCAACCCGCCTGTCACATATAGTGGCACAATGTAAACAAACACCGAGTTGAACCTGTCTTTATTTCGTCTGGCCAGAACTATATACACAATATAAAGGTTGATTGATAAAATGCAGACTACAACCCCGCTGACACTTTCGTTTGAGACCTGAAATTCTTGCAGAAGCAGTAGCAACACCCCCAAGAGCGAAAGGCCCGTTGCCAGCAGTTCTTTTCTGCTGAGCTTTTCTTTTACCAGTATAAACAGAAAAATGGGTGAGAAGGCCGGCACCAGGTTGACCATCAGGGCCGAGTTGGCGGCCAGGGTCATTCTTACTCCGATGATCCAGCTGACGAAGTGCAGGCCCAGAACAACACCGGCGAACATTGATTGTTTGAGGTGAACCCCGGTATAATTAAAACCTTTTAAACCCCTGAGAAACAGGGGGGCCAGCACCAGGGCCGCCAGAAACTGGCGATAAGCTGCCAGAGTGGCCGGGTCGACTTTCACCATCTTGATGATGACTACGGCCGTTGACATGGCAAAAACTGAACCCAGTAGAATAAGGGGTTTCAGCTTCATTTATTCTGGGTTGCATCGTAATCAAAAAGAATCTTCGCCGGGTAATTACCCCAGGTGTTGATCATAAAATCGAAAACTGCTTCTTCACCCGGCTTGAGTGAACCCTTGCCGGTGTAGTGATCTTTCATGGCGATGATTTCAGAGTTGCTATCATAGATGGTGGCATGCACCCGAATGTAATGAGCTTCTTTATTGGTCATGTTTTTCATACGACCGTTGATTTGATAATCGCTGTAGGTTCCCCGAAGCAGTGCACCTGAAGTCAGTTTAATGGCGGGGCGTTCGCGTTTGAAGTAGGGCGGCTCAATGATTATTGCTGTTTTGAGTTTTTCATATGATGGCGCATTAGGCACAAATACCTTAACCGGTGTGACCTGCCCGGGGTATAGGTAATCATGCATGCCCACCCCTGACTTGACTGTTAACACTTCACCACCGTTGCCCAGTAAACTGATTTCAAGTTTTGGCCGCCTCATTTTAACCCGGGCCTCATTTTTAATGCGCGCCAGAAAATAAGTGTTACCAATGCTGTCGGGCATGCTGTTCATCTGTAGCAGGCTGGGCTTTGCAGCCCCCGAGGGCTTTTCAATTTTAACCTGCTCAAAAGTAACTGACTTTAAATCGAAAGGGGTCTCGGTTTTTGGGGGCAAAGCAAAATAGGTTATGGCGCCAGCCACGGCTATCGCAAGTACGACCACGATGCCTGCTACCCATGCATAGTTATTCTTTTCTTGTGGGGGAAGTTTTACCTCTGAAAAATCTTCGGGCATGCAATAATAACCCGGGGCTGCGGCCCGAGGGTCAAGCTATTAAAATACACTTGACGCCGCCCGGGTGAACATAACAGATTCTTGCATGCTGAGCGAGCTGATTAAAAACGGCCAGCGTCAGGTTGAGAGCCTGAGCAATGATTTATTTCCCTTTTTGCCTGAGAATATTAAAGACGGCCTCAGCTTTGCCTTTAACCGGGCCATGAAAGTGGTGGGGTTGGGCCAGCTTGAATTAGAGATCAAGCGGGTTCATGCCGGGGTTGATATCAGCTATCTGCAGGGTGGGCCCCAGTACGGCGAGACCATTCTGTTTCTACATGGCTTCTCTGATTCTAAATTTGGTTTTGTTCCCGCTGCGAAAGAATTAACAGACAACTATAATTTAATCGTACCCGATTTGCCCGGCTTTGGTGAATCTGAAAAACCCGACCATCTTGAATTTCATCTTGAACAATATACTTCGTGGGTGCTGGCACTGATGGTGAGACTTGGCCTCAAAGATATTCATTTGGCCGGCAATTCGCTGGGTGGGGCCATTGCAGCCAGTGTGGCTCTGGCCCGCCCTGACCTGATCAAAACTTTAACTCTAACCGGTTCAGCCGGGGCTATGGGTGATGAGCCTACCGGGGTCTATCATGATATTCAAGAAGGCCGCAATTTCTTTGCCATTGACAATGTGGGCGATTTTGACCATATCATGAACACGCTTTTTTATCGAACACCCCGCCTGCCTCAAATCGTCAAACATTACATGTTCAAGAAGTTTCTTACGAAGCGTTCATGGTATGATCGGCTGATGAATGAGCTGTCTTACGGGGTCATCTCGCAAGAAGAAGGTGATATTGAACGCGATTATCTGCTTAATGACAGATTAAAAGAAATTTCTGTGCCTACGCTGTTAATCTGGGGTGACAGTGATCGACTGTTTCCCCTTGAGATTGCCCGCATTTTTGAGCAGAATATTTCTGGGTCAATGCTGGTGGTTTTCAAAAAAACCGGGCATATGCCCCAGGTTGAACGGCCAGGCCGTTTTGCCGAAGCCCTGAAAAACTTTATTTCGGCAAACTAGCAAGTGAAGGAATTTATTATGAGAAATAAGCTGGTTGGATTATCTTTTTTTCTGCTGCTATTTGTAGACTGTTCGCGGCCTGAAAGAAGCACAGGTAAAGAGGCAGCCATAACCGATCTGGTGGTGCAGAGGCTGCAGCTTCTGCATTACAATCCTGCCCGTTTGAACGACGAGTTCTCACGCAAAGTTTTCAAACTGTATACTGAGCGACTTGATGTTGATAAACGTTTTCTTTTAGAGAATGATATTGTTACTCTGAAAAAATATGAGGCCGCGATTGATGACCAGATTGAGTACGGCCAGGTTGATTTTCTACGTAAGGCCAATGCCCTACTGGTTGAGCGGGTAAAAGAGGCCCGCAAAATAAGCGATAAGGTGCTGGCAAAAAAGCTCGACTTCAACAAGAAGCTGGTTTTTGAACTCGATGGTGAAAAAAGAAAGTACTGCAAAACACCGGCCGAGCTTGAACTGAGATGGCAGAAGATCATTAAATACCAGGTGCTTCTGCAGTACGTTAACAAGCTGAAGTCTAAACAGACTGAGAAGAAGCTGAATTCGCTGTCTGCTGCACGCCCTTATGTTCCCTTTAATAAAACCGTTAGAGAGATCAAAAAGAAGGTTAAACGCAACCTTGACCGTTACTTCAAACGGCAGACTGAAAACCGGGTTGAGAATATCATTGCACTTTATGCCAATGCCATAGCCAACGTCTATGACCCCCATACAACCTATCTGCCACCCCGCAGCAAAGAAGACTTTGACATTTCAATTTCGGGCCGCCTTGAAGGCATTGGTGCCCTGCTGCGCGAAGACGATGGATACATCAAGGTAGTGCGCATTGTGCCAGGCAGTGCCAGCTGGCGTCAGAAACAGCTTAAGGCCGAAGACACCATTCTGAAAGTAGCCCAGGGCAGCAAAGAGCCTGTCGATATCGTAGGGGCCCGCATCAGCGATGCGGTGCGCCTGATTCGCGGTAAGAAGGGCACTGAAGTGAGACTCACTGTGAAGCGCCCCGATGGTGAAATTCTGGTGATACCCATCATTCGCGATGTGGTTGTGGTTGAAGAAACCTATGCCAAGTCGGCCATTATTCATCATAAGGGTCTCAACAAAAAGTTTGGTTATATCTTTTTACCAAAGTTCTATAAAGACTTTCAGCGTAAAAACGGCCGCTCAGCCTCTGTTGATATTAAAAAAGAATTACTTAAACTGAAATCAAATGGGGTTAACTCGATTATTCTTGATTTAAGAAACAATGGCGGCGGGGCACTTGACGATGCAGTTTCGATGAGCGGCCTGTTCATTGAAAACGGCCCCATCGTACAAATCAAGCGCCGGGTAGGTGACAGCGTAGTGCTAAATGACCCAGACTCTGATATTGTTTATGACGGCCACCTGGTGGTGATGATCAATAAGTTCAGCGCCTCGGCTTCTGAGATTCTGGCCGGCGCCATGCAAGACTATGATCGTGCCATAATTGTGGGTTCGAAGAGTTCTTTTGGTAAGGGCACGGTGCAGAACATTATTAATCTAGACCGCTATGCCAGTGCCAAGACACTGCGCTACAGCCCCCTGGGTGCTCTCAAGTATACCATTCAGAAGTTTTACCGGGTAAACGGTGCTTCGACCCAGTACAAGGGTGTTACCCCCGATATTATTCTGCCCGACACCCTGGCTCACCTTGAGGTGGGTGAGAAAGATCTCGACTATTCAATGAAGTTTGATTCTGTGAGCCCGCTTAAATACCGGCGTTGGTCAAAAAAATACAACAAGGCGCAGCTTAAGGCTAACAGCGAGGCCCGCCGGGTTAAAAGCCAGCGATTTGCTCTTATTAGAAAGAACATCGAACGGTTTAAGAAGAGAAAAGATGAAACCAGGCAAGAATTACGGGTAAACAGGTTTCTTGCAGAACAAGATGAAATTCAGGCCGAAAACAAGAAGTTCAAAAGCCTAGAAACAGAAATGGCCGCTGTGCAGGTACAGCGAGTCAAGGTTGATGGCGCCCTGCCCAAGATCTCAAAAGACCGCCTGAAAAGTATTGAAGACTGGCACAAAACCATTCGCAAAGATACTTATATTGAAGAGGCGCTGCAGATTCTGAACGATATGCAGAATTAAGGGGTGCGGGTCAGGCGGTGCCTGATCTCGCCAAACCAGCCCAGGGCCTTCTCTTGATGGGCCCCTTCGTTGATATTCTCTGAGAATTCATCGACGGTGCTGAGGCACTCAAAATTGGCTTTGGCATAAACAATGACCAGCAGGGTGCTGATCAGGGCTAAGGCTATTGAGATTCGTTTTACCATTAACGACCGATCATCTTACATGGGTCAACCCATTTGTCAAACTCTTCTTCTGTGAGAAGTTTCAGTTCGAGAGCTGCCTCTTTAAGTGTCGTACCGTCGTTATAGGCTTTTTTAGCGATTTTGGCTGCGTTATCATAGCCAATGTGGGTATTTAAGGCGGTGACCAGCATCAGAGAGTTCTGCAGGTGCCGGTTGATGATCTCAGTATTAGCTTCGATGCCCAGGGCGCAATTGTCGTTAAATGAGCGACAGGCATCACCCAGCAATCTGGCCGAGTTTAACAGGTTAAAAACCATAACCGGTTTGAAAACATTCAGTTCAAAATGGCCGGTAGCACCGGCCACATTGATGGCCGTATCGTTACCCAGCACCTGGGCACAGACCATGGTCAAGGCCTCACACTGGGTGGGGTTAACCTTGCCGGGCATAATCGAAGAACCAGGCTCATTTGCAGGAATAATAATTTCACCAATGCCGCTGCGCGGGCCCGATGAGAGCATGCGAACGTCGTTGCCGATTTTCATCAGGCTCACAGCCACAGTTTTTAGAGCCCCATGGGCCTCGACAATGGCGTCGTGGGCGGCCAGGGCTTCGAATTTGTTTTCAGCAGTTACGAAGGGGTGACCACTGAGTTCGGCAATTTTTGCAGCCACTTTCTCAGCATAGCCCTCTGGCGTATTGATGCCCGTACCCACAGCTGTGCCGCCCAGGGCCAGCTCGGTGAGGTGGGCGAGGGTGTTCTTGATGGCCTTGATGCCGTGGTTCAGTTGAGACACATAACCTGAAAACTCTTGCCCCAGGGTAAGGGGCGTAGCATCCATAAAGTGGGTGCGGCCGATTTTTACTACGTTATCAAACTTTTTGGCTTTTTCAGCCAGGGTATCTCGCAGCAGTTCAAGCTTTGGTATGGTGAGGTTCACCAGCATATCATAGGCTGCGATATGCATAGCAGTAGGAAAAGTATCGTTTGATGATTGCGATTTGTTTACATCGTCATTGGGGTGCAGGGCCTTCTCTTGGTCTGTGAGTTGGCCACCCCCGATCACGTGGCCCCGGTTGGCCACAACTTCATTGACGTTCATGTTGCTCTGGGTGCCAGAACCAGTCTGCCACACCACCAGCGGAAACTGATCGTCAAGTTTGCCTGCAAGAATTTCATCGCAGGCCTTACCAATTAATTCGGCTTTTTTTTCATCGAGTACCCCAAGATCGCGATTGGTAAAGGCTGCAGCTTTTTTCAGAATGGCAAAGGCTCTGATAATCTCAAGAGGCATTTTATTATCGCCGATCTTGAAATTCTGCAGAGATCTCTGCGTCTGGGCCGCCCAGTACTTATCAGCAGCGACTTCAATTTCACCGATGCTGTCGCGTTCTATGCGGGTACTCATGAATCTAATTAAACCTGGCTGCCACCTGTGGGGCCGCCGCCCTGGCCGGTCACCTGAGCAAGAATTTCGTTAAACTTGTCATTGAGGTCTTGCACCAGATTGTTCATGTCAATGTTCTGCAGTGAAGCGGCGAGGCTTTCAAAGATTTCTTTGGCCTTCATTTCGTATTCATTGGCCAGGTTAGTAACGTTTTCAATATAGGTTCTGATCTGCTCAACAGCGTTGTCGTCTGAGACTTCGCCTTTGTTGATCAGTTCGAAAATAATACCCTGGGGGTCTGTTGAATTGACTTGAAAACCGTCTTCAACAGTTTTGACAATACCAACCCCGAGGTGTAGTAAGCTTTTAAGCACATCTTCCATATGGTAGTCTCCTTAGCATGGCGAATGGTAATGAAATCTAGCGCTGTAAAGGCTTTTTACGCTCAGCCCTTGTCGGGTTCGGCAAACTGGCTTTCGATGGCCTGCTTAAGGCAATCTGGGCACATGCAGCCATTAATATCTTTAATGTTTTCTAAAACGGGCAGATCAAAGCACCAGCAGGTAGATTCACCGGCCACAGTGCCACAGTGAAAGGTCTCTTTACATTTCGGGCATTCGAGGCCTTCGGCCATGGTCGAAAGCTCAAACAATCTCTGGTTCTGTAAACAGCAATTTTAGCAGAACGGTTGACTGGCGAAGCTGAAACTGGTTTCAGCCTGTATGAGATTTTATGCGGTATTATTGTCTGCTCTGACCCTGTTGGCCTGCGGCCCCGGGCCCCAGAAAAAATATCAGGCCAGTCTGGTGGGCTTCAGCACCCTGCCGGCCGATACTTTTCAGCGGGCCCCGGCCGATGTGGGGGCCAATCTACAGTTTTCAGGCAAATATACAGCCCCTGATGGCCAACGCCGCGATAAGCCCGGTTCAATCAGCAATTACTCGTATATCTCGCCGGCTAACAACCGGCGTATCACCGATATCACCCTGCCCAGAGCGGGCCAGCCGATTCAGGGGTTCTCGGGCATCAAAGCCATTAATAAAAACGAATACTGGGCAACTTCAGACAATGGCTTTGGCTCGAAGGCCAACTCACCTGATGCCATGCTGGTCTTCTACCGTTTGAAGATTGACTGGCAGACCAACAAAACAACCATACTTAAAACATTCTACCTTCACGATGCTGACAAGAAGCTGCCCTTTCACATTGTGAACGAGGGTAGCAGCAAACGTTATCTCACCGGGGCTGACCTTGACATCGAATCAATACAACCGGTCAGCGATGGCTTTTTCTTTGGCGACGAATTCGGCCCCTACCTCATTAAAACAGATGTCAGGGGCAAGGTCACTGGTTTCTGGCAGACCACCTTCAAAGGTAAAGTAATCAAATCACCAGATCATTTCAGCGTGCGCGCCCCGGGCCAACCTGGTGAGGTCAAGTTTCAGGTGCCCCGCTCGCGTGGTTTTGAGGCCATGGCCCAGAGCCTCGATGGTAAGTATCTTTACCCGGCTCTCGAAGGTGCCATGTATGTTGACGGGGTTAGACAACGGTTTTCGAACCGTACTTACCTGACTGTGTTTCAGTTTGACATTGAGGCAGAAAAGTATACGGGCAAAACCTTTCGATACTATTTGAATAACGACAACCATTCGCTGGGCGATTTTAATCTGTACTCAGCAACTGAGGGCCTCATCATTGAGCGCGACCAGAGAGAAGGGGCTGCCTCTTCAGGCTGTGAGCAGCAAAAAACAAAACCCTGCTTTGAAAAACCAGCGGCCTTTAAACGGGTCTTTCACGTACGCCTTGTCGAAAACGAAGTAAAAAAGTTGGGATACATTGATCTGTTAGACATTGCTGATCGCAAGGGGGTAAGCAAATATACTTCTTCGCAGCGGTTTCAATTTCCCTTTGTGACCATTGAAAATGTTGATATCGTAGATAACAAGTTTGTGATTGTGGCCAATGACAACAACCTCGCTTTTTCAAGCGGGCGTAACCTTGGTAAGAATGACGACAACGAGTTTATACTGTTAGAGATTGAGGGATTGTTTAAGTAACAAGTCGTTTGCAATTATTTTCTGAGTGTTGAATTCATTCCGAAAAAGCAATCGGCCCCGCATTTTTCTTTGAAAAATGCTTCTAAAGCGGCCTAAAAAGGCCTGCCTCATGCTTTTTCGGATTCAACACTCAGCTTGTAGGTCGTCTTCGACGACCTACTATACGCCCGATTCGCATTCGGCTTTGAGTGAATCGCAGAGGGCCTGGTAGAGTG
>CAZHLC010000055.1:0-11272 GCA_964532545.1 uncultured Leptospiraceae bacterium
AAAAGGTTTTTGCCTGCCCCGGCAATGGTGGTATTGATGAGGCACTATGTCTAACTGCTTCTGTGACCGACTTTGGTGCAATTAGACAACATGTTGTTGAACAGAACATTGATCTGCTGGTGGTGGGCCCTGAGGCTCCTTTAGCTGAGGGTATCAAAGATTATTTTGCCAAAGAACTACCAGACTTGTTTGTGTTTGGCCCAGACCGTCGGGGTGCACAGCTTGAGGCTTCAAAGACCTTTGCTTATGACTTCATGAAGCAATATGACATTCCCACCGCGATAAGCGAGCATGCTGATAATCTTGCTGATGCCGAAGCGATTATCGAAAAGTTTCCCCTACCGGTGGTCATTAAGGCAGACGGGCTGGCTGCTGGCAAAGGTGTGAGCATTCACCACGATAAGACTGAAGCAAAGCAGAAGCTGGCTGAGATTTTTGATGCCAAGATCTTTGGTGAAGCGGGTAGCTCAGTTTTAATTCAACAGTTTCTAGTGGGCACAGAAGCATCGTTGTTTGCAATATTAAATGGTAAAGAGGCCGTCTATCTACCAACGGCCCGCGACTATAAACCAGCTCTTGATGGTAACAAAGGCCCCAACACAGGTGGTATGGGCTCATTCAGCCCCGGTGATGTTTTGACCTCAGGTCATATTGATTATATTCACCGGGTAATTACCGAATCAGTTCTTAAAGAGTTCAGCTACCAGGGCATTCTATACATAGGCCTCATGGTACACTCTGAAAAAGATGACGATGTTTCGGTTGTTGAATTCAATTGCCGCCTTGGCGACCCTGAAACTCAATCAGTTTTACCCATGCTAGAAACTGATTTATTACCCTATTTTCTCTGGGCCAGTGGCAAAGACACAGAGGTTTTCAAGATAAAAGAGAAAGGTTACTATCATATTCCTCAGAAAGTTGGGGCAACCCTTAATGTGGTTCTGGTCGCGGGCGGATATCCCGGCTCTTACGACAAGGGCATTCCCCTTTCATTACCAGCGAAATTACCTGATAATATTCACATCATTCACGCAGGCACGAAACGCGACGCCGCAGGGCTGCAGTCTTCAGGCGGCAGAATTATGAACATTGTCGCCCAGGGGCCTTCACAAGAAGAAGCCAGAGCCTCTGCTTATGAGTTTATCAGCCTGCTAAAACCGAACCTTGATTTTTCAAAACTGCATTATCGCACTGACATAGGGGCAAAATGATGTTGCCCTTAACCGATGTGATCGCACAGGCCGGGCCCCAGTACATGAAATATCTGGGCAAGAAAACAAGCTTTCTGCCAGGCTCAACTGACGACCTCGAGAATGCCCAGTTTATCTGGCTGCAGATGATTCGCAGCTATGATTTTGAAAAACAGATTTCTGCGCTTAATGAAGATGAGTATGCAGCATTTATTTCTCTTCTAGAGAACTATTGTTTTCAACAAAACAATGTACATGCCCACGATCTCGAAGAAAAAATCCCGTGGATCTTCAGGCACCCTGGGGGCGGCATTTTTATTCCCATTGAGATTGTCAAAAAACTCATGCTTGAGCAAAGACTACAGAAACGACACTTTCTATTTACTCTTTTATACCAGCTGAAATTGAAAGAACTGCACGGCCTTGCCAGTATGGTTACCACCAAGAGTGAAGCACAGGCTGCAATTTCGTTTGAGTCACATGTGCTTGATATGGCCCTGGTAATGTATATCTGGTTTGCCAGTTTTCTACGTAATAATGCAGCCCCGGCTTTTACTAAGAAAGGTAAGGTAATTGATCTGGCAACGAGGCTCGCTCTTAACAGTGAACAGACCGAATCAGTTTACCCACTATCGGCAAGGCCCATGTGGCCCCACCTGAACGAGTTTTTTCCTGACCAGCATACGAATATTGCTGATTTGAAAAAGCTCATTACCGCTGGCAAAAAAGGTTTCTACCGGGCTATGACGATATTACCTGTTTCTAATACATTAATGTATGATCTTTTTCAATCAGGCTGGCTTATTCCTGTCTTTCCCGCCGGAAAGCTTAGCGAACGGGCCGATGAAATTCAAATTGCTACGCCATTTGAGGCCAGGCAGAAAGTGAGCAAAGTATGAAAGCAATTGTTACCGGCGCCAACCGCGGCATTGGGCTTGAGTATTGTCGTCAGCTGAAAGAGCGCTCATATGAGGTAACTGCTCTTTGCCGCAAGCCCAGCGCAGAGCTCGAGCAGCTGGGCATAAATATTCAAAGTGATGTAGATGTGACAGATATCGATGCTCTTAAAAAAGCCGCAGCCGGGTTCAGCCCTGCCTCTGTAGACCTTTTGATTAATAATGCAGGCATCATGAAACGCAACAATATCGCAGAACTTGACTATGCTTCAATCAAACAACAGTTTGAGGTTAATGCTATGGGCCCCTTGATGGTCGTAGATGCTTTTTTACCAGTTCTGAAACCTCAGTCTAAAATTGCACTGATGACTTCACGCATGGGTTCGATTGAAGATAATACTTCTGGCTCATCATATGGCTACCGTATGTCGAAGGCCGCCTTGAACATGGCAGGGGTTTCGCTGGCCCAAGACCTGAAAGACAAGCAGATCTCAGTGGCCATACTGCACCCGGGTTTTGTGAGAACAGATATGACCAGCGGCAACGGAAACATTGACCCCGATGAATCTGTCAGGGGTTTACTGCAACGAATTGATGAGCTGAATCTCAACAATAGCGGAACTTTCCGGCATTCAAATGGCGAGATTCTTCCCTGGTAGCTTCTGTTTTCTAGTTCTCATATCCCCCATCTCTAGCCAGATTACTGACGGCTACGGTTTACTGAAACCAGAAGAACTAGGGTCTCTTAAAACCCAAATTAATGAGTATAGAGAGCGCAGCGGCTCTGTCATCGCCATAAATATTCACAAAAAAGACGCGAAGATAAACCAGAAAGCTCTGGTGATGGGCTTGAAATCAATGATTCGCCCTGAAAAACCTGCCAAATTGACAGTTCTTGACCTTGAAATCACCCATTTCGAAAGCTCTGGCTCAACCTATGTGCATAGTTATGCACATACCGACTGGCTGGGGCAAGAGCAGCAACTGATTGAGCGAGATGATCATTATTATTGGCGAACACCCCGAGATAAGAACCTTATTGAATACCGCGTTGAACTGAAGGTTCTCTTTCCCCATTTCAGGCAGGGGCTCTACTATGAGGGGTTAAGCTCGGCCATTGCATACATAGAGCGCCTTCAACAGGGTGAAATTAAGTCGTCTGATATATCGCTGTCAATTTTTGCCCGCCCAACCCTCAACTTCTGGCTGATATTGTTATCGGTGTTGTTTGGCCTGGCCCTCTTGGCGTATTTGCTGAGAAATTCGAATTACCGACCAGCAAAAATTGCCAGCAATAGCATAACTATGCAGCCAGCCCGCAGCAATGATGACGACGATGATGGCGATTACTCATCATCAGACAGTTCGGGGTTCAGTGGGGGGTCTTCTGGTGGCGGTGGTGCCAGCGGCAGTTTCTAGGGCTTCTTTTCGGTCTGTTTCAGAATAACAAACTCAACCCGCCGGTTTTTCTGCCGCCCTGCTACGGTTTTGTTGGTAGCCACTGGCCGGGTTTCACCGTAACCCTTGGCCACAACCTGGTTTGAGGTCACACCTTTTTTCAGCAGGTATTTAACAACCGCCCTGGCCCGCTGTACTGACAGATACTGGTTGTATTTGTTCGAACCTACACTGTCGGTATGGCCGGCCACTTCAATTTTCATCTGGGGGTTTTCTTTGATGATTTTAACCAGGCGATCTAATTCAGAAAACGATGACTTAGTAAGCGAGAATGAGCGCCGGCGAAAGAAAATGCTGTTGAGGGTAATCTTACTGCCGGTCTTAATGGGGGTAAGTGTCAGTGTCACTTTGTTCTGGGGAGCTTTATTGTTTGAAAGATCAATCAGCTCACGAGAGGGCAGGTAACCTTTTTTCTCAGCGCGCAGGCTGTACTTTTCACCCAGGGGCAGGCTTATTTTAAACTCACCGCTTTTGTCATCGGCCTCGCTTACACCAATGAGCTTGCCATCAGAAAGCCTTTCATAAATAATCTGGGCGCCCTGGGGCTGGCCCTGATCATCTCGCACCAGCCCGGCCAGTAGACCGGTAGTTTTGGGGCGAAACTTTTTAGGTAGTTCAATTGAGAACAGGTCTTTACCACGGCCAGGTGCTTCAGAAGCAAATATGGCATATTCGCCCGACGGAGCGATGATGTAGCTGATGTCGTTGGTTTTGGTATTAATACCGGGGCCAAGGTTCTGCGGCTCGCTCCAGTTTTGCCACGAATCACTTAAACGGCGCGAGACATACATATCAAAACCGCCAAAGCCGTTGGGGCGGTTGCTGGCAAAGTAAAGTGTTTTGAGATCAGAGGCGATGAAAGGGGTAACTTCTTGATAGGGTGTGTTCACATCATCACCGATGTTTAACGGAGCTGACCACTTGCCGTCAGTCTGCAGAAAGCTGACGTAGAGATCCATTTTTCCCTTGGTGTCGCGGCGCTGCAGGTTCAGAATGATGGTTTTTTCATCAGCCCCCATGCTGTAGTTAACCAGGTTCGCTTCATTGTAATAATCGATAATATCAAGCGCTTCAGGAAACGACCACAACCCATTGCGTAACCTGGTTTTAGATACGCCCGAGCCAATCTGAAATTCGTCGGCGGTACCGTAGGTATTACCAATGTAGAGGGTTTTACCATCGGCAGAAGTACCAATGGGAAAGTCATAGCCCCGCGAATTAAAGGCCGCACTGATATGGCGGGCCTTAGACCACTTACCATCTTTTTTTCGGGTACTGAACCAGATATCTTGATCGTCGGGCTGAATTTTGTAACCTGCATTGCGGGGGTCACCTTCGCGGCAGAAAAACAAAGTCTGGCCATCGGGTGATAAAATGGGTGCCAGTTCGTCATAACGAGAGTTGACCCCCAGCCCCAGGCTTTTTTTAACCGGCGCCTGCTGGGCCAGCAGGGCAGTGATTGAGATAAGAATAAAGACAAGCAGACGCTTCATAGATTCCCCAGCTGTACCATAATTGAGTGTTTAATGGCGTGTAAAATACAAAAGCTGTGTCGTTTCAATTCAAATTATTTGACGTAATCTCCTTGCAAAAGGGGCAGAACGTTTATTTCTGTCAGAATAATATCGGCGTTTTTGCAGATTTGCCCGCATGAAATCAATTATAGAAGCGAAAAAACAGGGTAAGACCCTTACCGCAGAGCAGATTCAGTTCTTCGTTGATGGTGTTACCAATAAGACGATTCCTGAATATCAGACTTCGGCACTGCTCATGGCCATCTATTTTAAGGGTATGACCATAGAAGAGCGTTCATTGCTCACCCGGGCCATGGCCAACAGTGGCGATGTGATGAATCACCACGGTCTCAGTGGTTTCATTGTTGATAAACACTCAACTGGTGGGGTCGGCGATAAGACTTCACTGATACTGGCGCCACTGATGGCAGCCTGCGGCTTGAAGGTGCCCATGGTTTCGGGTCGTGGCCTGGGTTTTACCGGGGGCACCCTCGATAAGCTTGAGGGTATACCCGGTTACCAGACCCGCCTTGATTTTGCACAGATGAGTGCAGCCCTGCATGAGGTGGGTTGCTTTATTGCCGGCCAGACCGGCAAGGTAGCACCAGCAGACGGAATCATCTACAGTCTGCGTGACGTTACCCAGACCGTTGATGAGATCTCGCTGATTACTGCTTCGATTCTCAGTAAAAAATTTACTGAGGGCCTGCACGGCCTGGTGCTTGATGTCAAGTGTGGCAGTGGGGCCTTTATGAAGTCGCAGTCTGAAGCAGAGGCCCTGGCAGAATCACTGGTTCATACTACCAGAGGGGCTGACATTGCCTGCACCGCGCTGATTACCGACATGACCTTTCCCCTGGGCATCTTTACAGGCAACACCTGTGAAACCCTTGAAGCTCTCTATTATATGAAACCCGATTCTGATTACTTTGAACTTTTTAAAGAGAAGATCAAGGTGGCAGAAAGCAGACTGGTTTTTAAAGAAATTGAATCACCCCGCGAAGATCTGCTTTATGTAACCACAGCTCTTGCTGCCTACATGTTGAAGATGAATAATCTCAGCCTGGCAGAGGCCCTGAAGCTCATCGAAAAGAAATGGCAAGATGGCTCAATGTATAACAAGTTTGCTGAAATGGTGTCTAACCAGCAGGGCGATTTATCGGCCTTCGAAGAAAAAGCGGCAAAGATTCAAAATGCCTACCAAGAAGGCAGTAATGTTTTTACATACAGGGCCGAACGGGGGGGATATTTAAGCGCTGTTGATTCAGAAGCCATAGGCAACCTGATGGTTGAACTGGGCGCAGGCCGCAAAGTGGCCAGCGATGCAGTAAATCACGCAGTCTCACTCAGGGTTGACTGCTGGCAGAACCAGCAGGTTGAAAAGGGGCAGGCCCTGTTCAGCATTTATCATGACCAGCAGAGTGTGTTTGAGCAGGTTGATATAAATCAGGCCCTGTCAGCAGCCGTTACCATTGCAACAAAGCCCCAGCAAGACAATAGTCTTATTCTGAAGGTTCTTGATTAACATTTTATTTGAAACCTGGCAGCTTCTTGCTTACACTCAGCTGATAAGAGGTAAGCATGAAAACAAAGATAATCATTGCAGCGCTGTTGTTGGCCATAACCGGCCTGATCTGGGCAGCAAAATCAAACAAGCCGCCAGCGAAATCGCTCTCAGCAAAAGAAAAAGCAGACTTTCAAAAGTACTGGCAGAATGGTCAGGCTGAAATCAGCCGCTTCTCAATCAAGCAGGCCCGCTATGGCGAATTGCATCAGGGGCATGAGGTGCTGGTCTTTGTTACCGAAAACTTTCTCAAAGACAAACAGGTAAAACTTGATACCGAATACCGCTCCGGTGCTGAAGCAGTCTTGAAACTGAACCGCATAAGGCGGTTCACCACCGGCATCTATGATTATTCGATGATGACCTCGGTATTTAAACCCTTTGATGTGGCCAGGTTTCAGCAGGCCTTAAAGGTTACCATGAGCTCGCAAGACTGGTGCGGCCACACCTTTCTGCAGTTTAATAACAGGGGTAATAAATTTGCTGTCAGCTCTTATTCGTATTTTGAGTTAGAGGGCGATGAAAAATATAATATCGATGCCGCAACTCTTGAAGATGAGTTACTGAATACCATCAGATTATCACCTACTCTTTTGCCCATTGGTAAATTGCAGCTTATACCCATGGGGGCAGTTCTACGCCTGCGTCATAAAAAAGCCCGGGTGGTAAACGCAACTGCCACCCTGGCCCCATACTCTGGTAAAGACCTGCCGGGCAAGAATCTACAGCAATATTCATTAAGCTATGAAAATGGCCGTCGCAAATTTTCGGTGACATTCGAGAAAGAGCATCCCCATTTGATTGCCGGGTTTACTGATACCTATAAAAGCGGCTGGGGCACATCATCCAAAGAGCTTACCACCAGGGCGGTGCGCACCCACCTGCACCGCTCGGCCTACTGGCAAGAAAACAGCGTCAAAAATCAGGCGCTACGTAGAAAGCTGGGGCTGCCTGCAGGCCTGTAGTTAATTAAGGGCGGCAACCACCCGGGCGTGAATCTCAGGGTGGGCAGCAATGGCGCTGCTGCCCTTGTCGGCCGGGCCACCCTGGTAATCGGTGATCATACCGTGGGCCCCCTGAATGATGGGCACCAGAGCCATCACATCCCATGTTTTAAGTATGGGGTCTACCATGATGTCAGCATAACCCGTAGCTAACAGATAATAGCCATAACAGTCGCCCCACATTCTGAGATACTTCACCTGCTCTGAGAGCTGCAGAAATTTTTCTTGATTCTGGTGCCTTTTAATATGGGCCAGGTCGGTGGTCAGCAGGCTGGCCTCTTCAAGTTTATGACAGGGGCGCAGGCGAACTTCTTCTTTTTTATTGCGATGATAGTAGAGAGTGGTGTCGCAATCACCCACCAGAGTTTCATTGAGTATGGGGTGGTGGTAAAGCCCCAGAATTGGGTCAGAGTTTCTGGTAAGGGCAATCAGGGTGCCGAAACTGAAGGTACCATGTATAAAGCTGACGGTGCCATCGATGGGGTCAAGTATCCACTGATACTCTGCATCTGGGTTTTCTTCGCCCAGCTCTTCACCCAGAATACCATGGTCAGCAAAGCGCTTGTTTATTAAAAGTCGAATAGCCTTTTCGGCTTCACGGTCAGCGATGGTAACCGGCGATTCATCACTTTTAGAATCGACGGCTACGCCACTGCGAAAATAGTTTCGAATGACCTCGCCACCGGCCTCAGCTAATTCGCGGGCAAAGGTGGCAAAGTCAGCAGTCGATGGCACTACTTTTTAGATTTTTTCTTCAGGCCCCAGCCATCCCACTGTTTGTACTGGTTCATGAACTTTTTTGAGGCCTTGCCCTGCTTGATACGTTTGCGCAGGTTTACAATTGATTTGTAAGGAATATTTTTACTTACGAGGTTGGTAACCCAGTCAGGAATATTTCCACCAGGGTCGGCATGCACTCTGAATTCCATCCATGTTTTTCTGGGCTTCATGGGTTTCAGCGACCAGCGCACCTTGATGAAAGGCATACGGGTCATACCTGACTTTTTGGGGGCCTTGGGGTGCTTGGTGTTGCGGGCCAATAGATGAATCCATCCGTTTTTTTCGTCGGCCACAAATCTGAAGCGGGCCACGAAATCGCGGTTCTGAAACGGCCATGGTGCCTTAGTTGAACTGTAATAGATCATTTCAGTTTCACTTTTCTTTGCAATAATTCTCGTGCCAATATTGCGTTCTACCCATTGTGGATACTTATCTGTGTCTGCCAGAATGGCCAGAATCTCAAGCAGAGAACCGTTAACCGTACCGCGGCCTCTGAACTCAACCAGCGGGCTGCCCTCAATGATGCGGCGGTGAACAACAATGCCCCGCTTATGAATTAATTTTTCCCATTTTGCTTTTTTCTTGGCCTTCTTCTTTGCCTGAACCACCGCCAGGGGCGACAGCAGAGCGAATACAGCCAGAACCGAAATAACACGCTTAATCATAGAGGATATTGTAATGATTTAGCCTTGCATCGTCAAGTTATATGAGACTTTTCAGGCGGGTTCGTCGACCAGCTGCTCAAATTCAGAGTGAACTGTCTGGCTCTGCTGAATCAAACGTTCGAGCAACTCGCTCACCTGCACCAGATTGGTGCGCTGGGCCTCTGAAGAGTCTTTTAACTGATAAGCTACATCAACCAGCTCGTTTACCCCGGTTAGAATCAGGGCCGAGTTTTTAAGCTGGCTCTTCAAATCTGCAATAATAGTGCGACTTTCTTTGTCTATTTCACCAATGGCTGCCCTGATGTCTTTGAATACCAGGTTCACCGTATTCACATTGTCATTAGCAATGCTCAGTGAGCTGTTCGTAAGATTAATAATCTGATTTATATTACCTACACTCGCGGCGGCCCGATCAGCCAGTTTACCAACCTCGTTAGCCACAACAGCAAAACCCCGCCCGGCCTCACCGGCTCTTGATGCCTCAATTGAGGCATTGAGCGAGAGCATATTGATCTTATCTGAAATATTGCTGATTATCTCGATAATTTCACTGATATTATCAGAACTCTGTTTAATTTCGCTCATCGACTCGACAGAGCGGTTAATGGTCAGCTCACCCTTACGTGTCTGGCTTGAGGCCCCATCGACAGTTCTTGAAAGGCTGCTTACTGAGCTGTCGATATTCTTGGTTATTTTTTCAAAAGATTCAACATGCTCATGAATCGTCTCTATGTTTGACCATGCCGTACCGAGGGCCGAATCTGCCCTGGTCAACGAATTCTTGTATTTTTCAAAAGAGTCAAGAGCGTTGCCAAGCTCGCCCAGCCTTTTACCCAGATCGCCGGTATTCTTTTTCACATTGGCAGAGAGCACCTCATATTTCTCAAGCACCGCAATGCGGTTTTCCATAATTTCGCTTTCAGCACGTTTCTGTTTTACTATGGTATCTTTTAAAAAGGCCAGCATTTCAATGACCTCGCTGTCTGAACTAGCCTGATGCGGTTGGCGCGAAAGGTCAGCGGCAATGTATGACATATTCTTTTTGACTTCGTCGATCTTTGCTCTCAGCAAAAACGCTGCATACCCCGCAGCCAGCAGTACCAGCCCAGCCATGGCCAGAGCAAACTGCAGAGCCTCTTTTTCACCAGTGAGGCCTACAAACCTGTAAAAGATAAAAAACAACAGGGCGGCGGCAGCCACAAACTGCAGAAGAAAAAGAATTATTGAACGACCGCCAAAGACAGTTTTCACTGTATAATTTTCGGCTCAGCAGGCAGCCTTTTAAAGAGAATTTAGTAAGGGTAAACGTTCTGCCACAGTTTGCGCATCAGTTCGGCATGCTCTGCTTCGCGGGGGTTTTTGCCAGGCTGGTAAAAGGCCGTGCCTTTGATGGCTTCAGGCAGATAGTTCTGTGCTATAAAACTGTAATCATAATCATGGGGATACTTATAGTCGGCTCCATGGCCCAGCTCACGGTCAAGCCTGGTTACCTGATTGCGCAGATGAACAGGCACCGGCAAATCACCGCTTTCTCTGACTTTTTTAATGGCCTGATCAATGGCCAGATAGGCTGCATTACTTTTAACTGAGCAGGCCAGATAAATCACACACTGTGATAAAATAATACGTGCCTCGGGCATGCCTACGCTGTTAATGGCAGAGAAGCAGTTATTGGCCAGCACGATGGCATTGGGGTTGGCATTGCCAATATCTTCGCTGGCCAGAATAATCAAACGGCGGGCAATAAATTTAATATCTTCGCCCCCTTCAAGCATGCGGGCCAGCCAGTAGACAGCGGCATTGGGGTCACTACCCCTGATTGATTTTATAAACGCCGAAATAATATCGTAATGGTTGTCACCAGCCTTGTCATAGCGGGCAAAAGTCTGCTGGCTGGCTTCAATCACCTTCTCGTTGGTTAAGACCACATTCTTACCACCCTGGTGAGCGACGGCCAGCTCAAGTACATTGTATAACCTGCGCGCATCGCCACCAGCGAAGCGCAGTAGAGCATCTGTTTCTTGCCGCGTGATTTCTAATTCTTTGAGATACTCATCTGTCTCAAGGGCCCGCTGCAACAGTTCGAGCAGCAGCTCATCAGTCAGGGGCTTCAAAATAAAAACCTGACAGCGTGAAAGCAAAGCCGCATTAATTTCAAATGAGGGGTTCTCGGTAGTTGCACCGATGAGAATCAGCCTGCC
>CAZHLC010000056.1:0-11264 GCA_964532545.1 uncultured Leptospiraceae bacterium
GCGTCGAATTCCGCTTTGACTTCATCCGTCTCCGCCAGCTGTAGGGCATAGGTACCTACGCCGCCAGTTGCGCCGTTAATAAGTACCCGCTCACCAGGCTTAATTCGCCCATGGTCACGTAGCCCCTGCAACGCTGTTGTTGCTGCGCTGGGCAGGGCTGCTGCCTGGCTGAAAGTAATACCAGAAGGCTTTTTAACAAGAGCAGAGGCAGGCACCGCTGCATATTCGGCAAAGGCACCGAACCCGTGGTTTGAAATATCGCCCATAACCTCATCGCCTATTTTAAAATCGGGTACATCGGGGCCGACGCCTGCGACCTGGCCAGCAAGGTCAGTACCAATAATCTTGTTTTTAGGTTTAAAAAGGCCGAACAAGAAGCGCACCATAAATGGTTTGCCTGTCATAATGTGCCAATCACCTGCATTAATTGAAGTGGCCTTGATCTTAACCAGTACCTCACCAGCTTTTATTGCAGGCACTGCGGTCTGATCATATTTAAGGCTATCTGCCTCGCCGTATGTATGGCGAACAACTGCATTCATTTTCTCAGGTAGTTGTGTTTCAAGCCCCCGGGCGGTAATCTTTGTATCTGCTAACATTTTTTGCTCCTATGCTTACGCTGTAAGTTTTTACGCATACAGTGTATGCTTACACTGTATGCACGGCCAAAAAAAGTTAGTAAATTTAGAAAAACAGTGGATTTTTTGCCCATAATGTGATTAAAAACAACTATGGCTAACAGTGCAGACAAAACTTTTTGGGCCCCCATTAGCGAGGCTGCATTGGCTTTTTCTTCTGCGGTATCAGATGGGGCCCTGCAGATTTCTCATTTTATTGCGGGCAATGTTTTACAATTGGCAGAGCAGGGCCTCGCGGGGCTGGCCAAGGTGCCCTTAAACCGGTTAATACTGAATCATGGTGATGAATACCGTGAAAGCCTTGAAAACGCCGCGGCTGCCCTGCGCTCATCGACAGAGGCCACAAGAGCCGCCCTCACAACGGCCCTGCTTGAAACCCAGAAAGCCTTTGAAGTGGCCCAGCAAAACATGCGCAGCGCAGATCAGTCTTTACTCGACTATCTTTTTGAGGGCAAAGATGTGGCCAGCGTGATTGGTAGTACCTTTAAGCAGCCAGTCTCAAATATTCAATTCAGCTTTCGCCACGAGGGCCGCGATATCTCAATCGACGAACAATACCAGCTGATTCATAAACGCTGGCGTAAACGGGTGATACTCTTTGTACCTGGTTTGTTCTGTGATGAAACTGTCTGGGTTCGGGGAACCAAACCCCAGCTCAATTACGTGTATCTGGCTGATGAGCTTGAAAAAAAGGGGCATAGCCTGATATTCACCCGCTTTAATAATGGTGCACCCATCGCTGAAAATGGCCGCATGCTCTTATCGCTATTAGAAGAACTCTTTGCGAAAGATGAAAATCTGCAAATTGATATTATTTCTTACAGCCTTGGTAGCCTGATTGTGCGCAGTATGCTCTATTATGCCACAGAGCAGAACAGTGCCATCAAAGAACGTCTGCAGAAACTGGTTTTTATTAACTCACCTGACAGTGGCTCGTATCTTGAAAAGGTAGGGTATGCTGCCGGCCAGACGCTCTTGTTTGTTCCTACACTTTTTCTCAATGTGCTGGCCTTCATTGGGCAGTTTCGCAGCGATGGTATTAAAGACCTTTCGCATGGTGTAATCAAAGATGAAGAATTCAGTTTATTAAACTGGCACCCCATCAGATATTTTACCGCTGATTATCATGGCGAGCTTGAAGGCCTTGATGTATATCAGGCCTATACGGTGCTGCAGAAGGCTGACGATGAGAGCAACGATTTATGGAGCTTCCTCGGTGACGGGGTTGTTGAATACAACAGCCTCACGGCCCTGCGAGACAAAGTTTTTCGTAAACTTGAAAACCCAGAGCTGCGCTCACTTGAAGTGCCAGGGGTGAATCATTTTGATGCAGTGCGTAGCGATGTGGTTTACAAGTGGCTGCTGAAGGTTTTAAAAAACTGAAAATCTGTTTTACTTATTAAACCTGTAAAACTTATTCGTATAATCAAACGTGGTCTATAAAATAGCTATCGCCTCAATCTTCTTCGGTTTCATCATCGTTGAGCTGCTTGCTAAACGTTTTCTTTTTAAAGAGAAAACCCGGCCGAAAGATATTCTTCTTGATGTGGTATCAACCATCGCCCTGACCTCGGTGATTGTGCCCATTATCTTCTATCTGGCACCCATGCTGGCCGAAATTATCGTACCGGCCAGTGCAGACATGCTGGCACATCTACCCTGGTGGCTGATGTTTGTGCTGCTGCTTCTGGGTGATGACCTGACCCAGTACTGGTGGCACAGGCTGTCACATAGCTTTGGCTGGCTTTATTCTCTGCACCGGGCCCATCATTCGGCCGAGTACCTGTCGGTGCGTATTGTATACCGCAATAACCTGATCTACTATGCCTTTATGCCCGGCATCTGGGTTTCTGGTATATTGATCTACTGGGGCTTTGCTGAAGTCTATGTAGTTTATGCCATTCTGAAGATGAGCACAATCATTGCAGCTCACTCAAGCGTCGCGTGGGATCAGCCGCTTTATAAAAACCCCTTTACTGCAAAGCTCATGTGGCTGGTCGAACGTATTATCTCAACCCCGGCTACCCACTCTGCCCATCATGGTAAACACGCCGAAGACGGGGTCACCAACTACAAGGGTAACTTTGGTAACTTTCTATTCTTCTGGGATGTATTGTTCGGTACGGCAAAGATTACCCGCAGGCGACCAGAGCAATATGGTCTTGAAAACATCGAAGAAAAAAACGGGTTTCAAGAATTGCTCTGGCCCTTTGGTTAATTACAGTACCTTCTTAAAGAAATCTTTCATGCTCTGCCAAGACTTCTTATCGGCGGCTTCGTTATAGGCAATGCCTGTTGAATTGTCGCTACCAGCTGAAGCCCGGGTAAACCCGTGAACCGCTCCGGGGTGGCTGACGAATTCAAAATCAACGCCAGCGTCTTCAAGGGCCTGCTGAAACCCTTCTACCGCCTCGGGCTTAATAAAACCATCATCAGCACCGTGATGAATCAGCATCTTTGCCTTGATGTTGGCCGCAGCTTCTGGTTTGGGTGGGTTCAGCATGCCATGAAAACTGACAATGGCCTTGACGGGCATGGCCTCTTTGGCCATTTCAATGGCAACCGCACCGCCGAAGCAATAGCCGATTACGGCAATCTTTTCTGCATCAACGTTGGGGTGATTACGCAATTGCTCAAGGGCTGCATTGAGCCGGCGGGTACGCAGGGCCGGGTCTTTAAAGTAGCCACTTGAAAGTTTGCCTGCTGTTTCGTGGTCTTTGGCAATAATGCCCTTACCATACATATCCATAGCGAAGGCCACATAGCCCAGCTCGGCCAGCATACGGGCCCGCTTCTGCACATACTCAGTATGCCCCCACCATTCATGAATAATCAGAATACCTGCTACTTTACCCTTCACATCTTTCGGCGTGGCCATGTAACCCTGCAGCTGGGTTTCACCTTCTTTATAGTCGATAGGGCCCATGAGTTTACTTTTTTCTTTGCAGCCAGCTGAAATCATGGTGGCCGCAAATAAAATGATTAGAGTTCTTTTCATTACTTCTCCTTAAAGAAAACATCGATTTGACTTGATTTGAAGAATGAAGCCCTATTCAAGTGTTTTTGCCATTTTTTTATGCCTTCAGATGATGAAAAAAGAGTCAAAGAGAACAATATTGTGATAAAAAACTGGTGCCCTTCAGGGCGCCCATTAGAGTGCCTTATATGAAAAGACTGTTGCTCATTTTTGTTTTCTTACTGCCCACCTTCATGGTGCAGGGGCTTGATTGTGACGATATGCCCGAGCGAAACGCCAGTTTCAAAGCAAGAGGTAACAAGCTCTATATGAACGGCACCATTGCCGGCAATACCCCAAAGCGTCTGAAAAAAGCCCTGCGGCGCAACCGCAGAATTAAAACAGTTGTAATGCAGTGTGTGCCTGGTTCAAAAAATGATAAGGCCAATTTGAAGGCGGCCCGCATGGTGCGGGCTAGAGGTATCAATACCCATATTGCAGATGGGGGAATGGTAGCCTCTGGGGGCACTGACTTCTTTTTGTCAGGGGTTGAGCGCACGATTGGCGACGACGTGTACATCGGTGTACACGCCTGGGGTACCGACGAAGATGAACCCACAGCCGATAAGTTTCCGAAAAATCACCCAGACCATAAAAAGTATCTCAAGTACTACAGAGCCATGGGTATACCAGCGGCCTTTTACTGGTTCACGCTTAGAGCGGCCCCGGCTGACGGCATGCATAACATGACCGATGCAGAGCTTGAGAAATATAAAATAATCACTGATTGAATGCTAAAGAACAACCGGGCGGGCCTTTGAAAATACTACCCATACTCTTGCTTTTTTCAGTATGTCTTGTTACCCTGCATTGTTCAGAGGCCTACCAAGATTCAGGTATTCGCGCCCGCTTTAAAGCCCCGGGTGCGATGAACGCACTCAAGGTTGTCACCCTCGGCAATGAAAATGAGCAAGACATCGTTAAACAGTACGAAGCTTCTACCGAGCACTCGAAAAAAACCATCGTCATGGCAACGGGTGTCTCAAGAAAGCTGCGGTGCTTTGTGGCCAATTACATAAACTTTAAGCAGAAGATATTTTTAAACCGGCTGGGAACCATTTATTTTCCCAATGTGATTGCGTCAGAGAAGACCATGTATATTTATCACGATGCAGAGAAACCCGTGGCACCAAAGCAGGCCTTCGCCCAGTGGTCTGCAGGCAGTGTATATTTTTCAATGCACTTTCAAACGTTTACCCGCTACTTCAGCATTTTAGAAGCAGGTAATACTATTTTCTGGGCACACTTGACGAGAAAGGGGTTCGAAAAAGAGACTGACAAGGGCTGGCTCAACAGCCCTGAAACAAAGTTTGGCTTTGCGGTGAAAAAAGGTAAAGATCATATCTATCACCGAGGCTGTTTAGATACCTCAAGCACTTTATAGTCGGGCCGCTGGGCCGTGGTTTACTTCCATAAGTGGCTTTTGGGCCGGCGTCTAGAGTAGTTCTTCAGTGGTTTTTCAAGTTTCTTCTGATGCTCTGTTACAACATCAACAGTGCTGTCTATACCAGGCCCGAATAGACCTGCTTCGTCACAGCCATAGCAGATCAAAGCCTGGTAGGTTTTACCCCTGTGTTTGAAACGCAGAGCAAAATCGGGGTGAAAACCACCGCAGTGCTTAGGTAACGGAAATTCACCGAAATTATCTGAATCTTTCAGAATGTTTATGATGGTGGCAGCATCTTCAGGTTTGACCTGGCGAACCTCATCATAAAAATAGAAACCCTCAACCTTGGTGACCTTCTGGTTGGTTCGTTCTTTCTCGAGCAGGTCTTTTTCAAACATGGTGTGAGGCAGCCCTTCTAGCAGTTCAAGAGTCTGTGCCTTTGCAATGGCAGCGGCAAACTGAGAAGAATCAAAACATGAGCCGGTAAATAATGCGGCCAGTAGTACCATTAAGTAGAGTCTTTTCATGCTTTTAACCCATTTGGTGATGAGCTATCAACACAGCCTTTTCAAGGGCCTGCTCACGCAGGTGTGATACTTCGGCATATTCTTTTGAAGTGACCATGTCAACGAATGCCTTCGGGTTGGGGTACTTCACCAGCACTGTCATATCCCACTCAGTGTCAGTAACCAGGGGCACCTTTGCCTGCCCCAGCCATAGGGCCTCACCACCGGCCTTCTGCAATACTGGTACCATTCTCTTCTGGTATAGTAGATAAAGGCGCTTACCTGATTTGCCTTCTTCGGTACGGTCTCTGAATTTCAACAGGTTCAACATGACCACCGGCTGGTCGGCCGGTAGTTGACTTACCTGTTCAATGGCATCACGCTCTGGTACTACACTACTCATGGGTGAGGCTGTATTCTGGTGTGTAATTTGCAAGAGCATTGCGTTGCCCGCTTTTTAGTTGCCACGAGAGGCTTACGAATTTTCTTACCGGGCAATGATTGCGGCGATTCAATGGTTGTTTGAGCGGGTTGCCAGGCATATTTCATTTGCTTTCGGGTTGACCTTCTTCGCCCTTGTAGGCGCATATTTCGGGGCGGCCTATGCCTTTTTTTTCATATCAAGCAATTTTGCTGATTGGTCACTTGATAAATACAGCATAGAAGCCATTACTTTTGCTGTGGCCGTTGTAGTGGCATCGCTTGGCCATGGCATACAGTTTGGTCTGCTGCATCGCCTTGGTCTCTCGGGCTTGCTGAAACCCGTAGTCGAGGTAAACTCTTTCTATAAGCACCGATTGTCAACCGAGGGGTACTCTCTTGAAAAATGGCAGTCTCTGTTAAAGAATCTATTGAGGTTGCCCGCTCACAACAGTTTAACTGCATTTTTCTGGGCCCTGCTTATTCTCGTGGTATGTATGATGGCAACCCTGTTCAATGAGTGGTCATTCTATAATTACATGATTCTGCTGGCGGGGTGGTTGGTAGCTGCAACAACTTACACTGGCTTTAATTATGTAATAACCGACTTTTTAGCAGCACCGCTGCGCTCTGAAATAAAACAGAAGCTTCTCGAACAGGGGGGTGAGTCAGAGTGGGCAGCCCCTTTGAGTCTGAGGGCCAAGTTTTTCTTTCTTCTGCTGATCGTATCGGTCTCTCTGGCCATTCTTGCCATTAATAACCTGCTGGGAAAAATGAACTTATTAAACACAGTGATCTTTATCAGTATCACCATTCTTGCGGTGGCCATTCTTCTTTATCTTTATTTTCAATCTATTACCAGCAGCTTAGAACAGATCAAAGAGGCTGCGGTCAGTCTTGCGGCTGGTAATCGTGGTAGCCTTCCACTTATGGCCAGTGAGCGCGAGCTGGTTGATTTTTCGCGAAATTTCAGAATCGCCACTGATGAAGTTTATGAGATCAGACAGAATCTGCAGAGCCTGGTAGATCAAAAAACCCATGAGCTGCAGAAATCGCTGCAAGACGTGCAGGCCCTGAAAGAAATGCAAGATGGTGATTACTTTCTTACAAGCATTCTTCTTGATGAGCTGAAACAGAATACCGTAAAGCAAGCAGAGGTTGATGTTGATTTTCTTATTGAACAGAAAAAGAAATTCAGTTTTCGAAAATGGAGCCGTGACCTCGGCGGTGACATCTGTATTGCCCATGAGATCACGCTGGATAATAAACGCTATGTAACCTTTCTCAATGCCGATGCCATGGGCAAATCAATGCAGGGTGCAGGTGGGGCCCTGGTACTTGGGTCGGCGTTTCATTCAATTATTGAAAGAACACGGCTCGCAGGCGACAACCTGAATCTGAGCGCCGAACGCTGGTTAAAGAATTCTTTTACTGAACTGCATAAGTTATTTGAGAGCTTTGATGGTTCTATGCTGATTTCGCTGGTTTTTGGCCTGATCAATGTTGAAACTGGCTTACTTTATTATTTTAACGCCGAACATCCATGGCTGGTGCTTGTACGCGATGGCACTGTTGATTTTATCAAGCACGAACAGCCCCTCAAAAAGCTGGGCACACCGGGGGTTTCAGAAAAGATCTTCGTTGAGATGCTGCAGTTACGGGCAGGCGACCAGCTGATCATTGGTTCTGATGGGCGCGATGATATTGAACTGGGTCAAAACGAAGAGGGGCGGGTGATTAATCATGACGAGAACCTGTTTTTGACACTGGTCAAAGAAGCAGCGGCTGACCTGCAACAAATCAGAAGGGGCATCAAAGAGCGGGGCAGCCTTTCAGATGACCTCTCGCTGATCAAGATTACCTATAATAAACCCGAGCAAACCAGCATTTCGGCTGAAGCTCTCAAGTTGTATAATCAGGCAAGGGCCCGCTTCAAGCTGGGCAATGCAGAACAAACAATAGCCTTGCTTGAAAAGGCCCTGCAACACGATGAAGACATTATGGTGATCAATCGTGAGCTTTTCAGATTGTATTACCGCCAGCGAAAATTTGAAAAAGCGGCATATTATCTGCAAAAGGCCCTGCGAAACAATATGCGTGATATTGATATGCTTTATTACGGTTCGTTGTGCTATAAACGTTTAAAAGCTTATGGGCGCGCACTTATGCTGGCCGATCAAATCAGATTGAGAAACCCCGGCATCATCAAAAACATGGTAAACCTGGCCGATATCTATCTTCTTATGGGTGAGATGGCCAAAGCAGAAAAGTTTATTAAGCGAATTGTTGAGTACGACCCGGGCAATGCCAAGATTGAGCGCCTGCAGAAGGCTCTTAAAAAATACCGAAACCTGCCAACTCAAGAGTAGTACCAGTGCAGCGGTTACATTTGAAGCAGCTGGTAATGTAAATACTGCGATTTGCGATTGACGAAACCATTGTTACCCCGAGGGTAGCGGTGTGTCGACTTCGCTTCTGCAGAACGTTGATTCAAGGCTGCGACGTCAGGTGCTCATTCAAATTGCCCTGATATCTATCGCCTTTGTGTTACTGGGCTATTTCAACTATAAATCTCTCTTTGGTCTCAATTGGGTAAAAATTTGTCAGATCTTTGTTGCAACGGTGGCCACTTTCATTCTGCAGTTTCTGCCAAACTTTTTACAATGGGTCACCCGCAAGAATCTGAACCTTTACAGGTTCTTCTATTGGCCTCTTCTTTTTGCCATCACTATCAGTTTTATAACCATGCTTTTGGGTATTGAAGGGGTGGCGCTTTCACTCTTCGGGGTCAGCTGGTTAACGGCCATTGTAGCGACCGTAACTGATTTCTGGTCAACGCTGATTTTTGGCAGCGGAATGTTACTGAGCGTGGTTGCTGTGTTGCTTTTTAATGGGCAGGTTATCGATATTGACCTGCAGGCCAATATGGTCATGGTTGGGGTCATGAATATTTTCTTCGCATCATTAGCCTATATGGTGCGTGCCTCAAAAAACCAGCTAAAAACTGAACGACAGAAATCTGAAGCCCTGTTACTGAATATTCTACCGCCAAAGATTGCTGAAGAGCTCAAAAAAAATGGCAGTGCCAGACCGGTCAGAGTCGAGGCGGCTACTGTATTATTCACCGACTTTATCGGTTTTACCCGTATTGCTGAGCGGCTTTCAGCTGAGCAGGTGGTCGAAGAGCTTGATAAATGTTTTTCGTATTTTGATCAGGTTACCGGGCGATATAATCTTGAAAAACTGAAAACCATCGGCGACTCTTTCATGTGCGCCGGTGGTCTGCCTGACCCTAATAAGACTCACGCCATTGACTGTGCCCTTGCTGCCCTTGAAATTCAGGGCTTCATGCTGCAGATGAAAGAAATTAAAGAGCAGCAGGGGCTCGAGTATTGGCAGCTCAGGCTGGGAATAAACACCGGGCCCCTGGTTGCTGGCATCGTCGGTGAAAAAAAGTTTGCCTATGATGTCTGGGGCGACACAGTTATCACGGCCTCTCGCATTGAGAGTGCCGGTAGTGCAGGTAAAATTAACTTATCAGCAACCACCTATACGGCCATAAGCAGTCTCTTTGACTGTACGCATCGGGGTAAGGTTGAGATAAAAAATAAAGCCGCTGCCGATATGTACTTCTTGAACCAGATAAAAGCAGAGGTTTCTGAAAACGGTGCCGGGCGGGTGCCCAACAACCGCTTCAAAAAAATGTACGCTGAATTACAACAGTCTTAAATCTTAACTCCCTCATCAAGGGTCAGGGTAAACCAGCCGCCAGCGATATCTTTATGTGTCCATACTCCCAGCAGTATTGTTTTGCCATCTTCATTTGAAAGCAGTTTGAAGTAATCTTTCCAGGGTTGGTAGTCGTAGTTCATGGTGGCGGTTGAGCTCTCACGCCATTGTATGTTGACCATACCAACGTTGCCCCAGATGGCTACCGGCACATAGAAACGATCGATAAAGCGAAAGAGCAGGGGGTCGCCCTTGTACTGGTCGCGATACCGTTTTCCCCAGTTGACACCGACCATTTTAAGTGGGCGAATAATCAACCACTCGGCCAGGTCAAGCACTGAACGATTTGTTCGTAATATGCGACCCTGCCAGGTGCGGCCAATCAGATCTTGTTCAGCATCAACATCGGGTAGCGAGTCATAAAGGCGCACCAGGTCTTCTTCGTTGTGGGCGATGTCGACCTGCTCAATAATCTCACCGGCAATCTGTTGCAGTTCTTTGCCTGAGCCCTTGAACTCGGCTGTTTTGTTGGCGCCATCATTCCACACTGATTCGCCGGGTTGCAGATGGCAGAGCCAGCCAATCATATAATTGAGCGGAAAAAAAGCGAATTGCACCAGATCGTAAACGGGCCCTGGCAGAAAGGTTACGATTTTTGAACTATCAACCTTGGCAGGTTTGGTTTTGGTTTGTTTTTTTGCTATGGGAACAGCAGACATGTAAAGTACCTCATCACGGTTATTTGCTCTGATAATAACCAATTGGGCGTCTAGATGTGCCCGAATCTATAATTGTAGACTGTTTTTTGTGAATTATTTCGAAATTTGCAGTACAACCTTGCCTGAATGTTCGGCGCCCCCGAAATAGTCGAGGGCTGTGGCAGCCTCTGCAAGCTTAAAGGGGCCATCAACCATCACTTTGATTTTCCCCTGCTCATAGAGCTCTTGCATCTTTTCAAGGCCATCGTTAGCTTTCAGGGGTAGAAGATGCAGGCTCTTTTTGCTGAACAGTGCAACGAAGGGCTTGAACAGCATCAAAACCAGCAGGCGGGGCAGGTAGCCCCCCACAGTGATGTATTTACCGCCCGGTTTGAGTGAGCGCAAATGGGCCAGGGGCCAGCGGGTGGTTTTGGCATCAAGAATCAGATCATACTTCTCGCCATTGCGGGTAAAGTCTTGCTGTTTGTAATCGATAATCTCATCAAAGCCCAGCTCTTTCATCATGTTCAGTTTTTTGCCGCTGTCAACCCCGGTCACATGGGCCTCATAGGTTTTGGCGATTTGCAGGCCGAAAGTTCCCATACCGCCGCCCGCGCCATTGATCAGAATTTTCTGACCCTGGTGCAGAGGGCCCAGTTCAAAGCCCTGCCAGGCCAGCATGGCTGCATGTGAAAACGAGGCGGCCTCAGCAAAGCTCATCTTCTTTGGCTTTTTGATGAGGGCCTTCTGGTTGATACACAGATATTCTGCGAAGGTACCAAAGCCGAATTCAGAAATATCTCCATAGACTTCATCGCCTACTTTGAAGTCTGTGGCCCTGGGCCCCAGCCCCTCAATGGTGCCAGCCAC
>CAZHLC010000057.1:0-11255 GCA_964532545.1 uncultured Leptospiraceae bacterium
GATCAGCACACCACCACCGTATTGGCCCCCATGTGCAAAGGCATAGTTGCCCCCACCACCTGTTTTAGCAGAAGGAATCTCTGTGCCGCTAGAATCGTACTTGCGAACACGCCATGTTGGGCCGCCGATGTCATAGCCAATCACGATGTTATCAGCCGAATCAGTATCAATATTGTAGGGCGTTCCGCCTTCAATGCTCAGTTCACCGGTAGTATTGAAAGTACCATCAGGTGAACCACTGTCATCAAATTTCATAATGCTGGCAGCACCGCCGAGATTGGCAGCCAGTACCACAAAATCACCATTGTCGATGGCCACATCGCTGGCAGTTTCACCACCACCACCATCATGCACCACGAAGCCACCCAGGCCGAAGGTGACATCAGGCCCGGCTGAACCGGCAGGCGGGCCAAAACCAAATTCGCCCCCCATGCCGAGGCCAGGGTTACGAGATTCCCATAACATAAAGAGATCATGTGAGTTTACAGCATAAAGATTCTGGTTACCGTCGTAGCTCTCACCCGCTGAAAAAACAAAGGCCTGATCTAGCCCATTAGAGTAAGCACTGATAAAAGTAACAAACAGACCGCTCTGAAAAATGGCTTCATTAAAAGGGAAAATCGGCCCTTCAAAAAAACCAGCTGAGCCAGCATTGACATCACCGCAGCAGGCCTTGTCTTCAGACCACCCGGTAAAGAAATAGCTGTCAGCTAAAAAAGTAATAGATTCACTAACCGGGGCTATAGATGACACCGAGCTGACCGAGTTATCAGTAAAAGTAGTGATGGTAGTATCAGTATCAAGATCTGCGACGGTAATGGTGCCCGAAGCCGTATCTTGATAGTAGAGGGCCGGGCTTTGGCCGGCACGGTGTAACATTCCCAGAACCTTACCCGAAGCCTGGCTGCCATCAATATCAACCGTGCCTTCTGAGGTGCTGCCAATGCCGGTATTCGGGTCAATACCAGAAACCACGTAGACCTTACCATCGCTCTTAGTGTAGACTGCACTCAAACCAAAAGTTGTGTGAACACCGGCGCTAAAACTGATGCGGCTGGTTGAGGTGACTTCGGTGGGGTTACTGTCTTGCACCACATGAGCCGGTTTTTTAAACTTAGGAAACTGGCCAAAACCAAAATAAGGCCCCACCGATTCAGTTACGTATATCTTATGAGTAGAGCCATCAGAGCGATTTGAAGCAAAGAAAAGGGTAACAATGCCGCTGCCTTCATCAATCACCACCGCAGGGGCATAATCATCAAAACTTGATGAAATGGGAGAGTTATCTTCGAAAACAAAACCGCGATTAAGCTCAGGAACCTTTTTGCTGTTGCCCCCACAATAAAAGGCAAGGCCCACCATAATCACACTTAGTATTTTCTTCATTTTAATCTCCTATAGCACAATTCTGTGAATAAAATGTAAAATGACAAGATTTTTTCATCGCCCGTATTTGGCCATAAAATCAATGCTGAATTAGTTAAAGAGGTAAGAGCTATTGAGAAATACGCAGATTTTTTGGGGGGGAGTCTTACACCCGTGATGACAGGGTATCGCGCCCGCCAGACCAGCCATCGGCGATAAAATACGAATAGAATGACATCGTTTTCACCACAGTTTTAGACAGGGCGAAAGAAAGCAAGGCGGGTATAGCCCGCAGGGGGTTCACCACCCGGCGGCGATTAAAGGCCCACACCCCTACACTGGTCACAGCATGTTCGCGCTCAGCTGGCTGGTAGGTGGTTTCAGCGATCTGTTTCGAAGAAGTAATCTGGCCATCAGGTAACAGGCGAATCACTTCTTTTTTTGCGGTATCGTCACCCCAGCCTCTTGAATAGACATGGGTGGCATCTGCACCCTGCTGGTGATGGCAGGCCACCAGATGATTCAGATCAAGGTCTTGCTCGGTGAGGGCGTGATCAGCGGGCATAACCACGATTGAATTATATTTTCTTACAAACCTGCGAAACGCGCGGTTCAAATGGTATTCAAAGGCGAAGGCCATAACATGGCCCCGGCTGCCGGTCTTCTGAAAGGGCACGGGAACATTTAGTTTGTACAGGCGCTTTTTTAAATAGTCATTCAGGGGTTCAAAAAAGACCTCATCGCGGCTCATCACCGCAAAATCAAAATCGGCCTGGTGCTTTTCAATGAAACTGATGGCATCATCAATATAATGCCGACCCTGGTCGGTTTTAAGCATAACTTTCGGCACCGATAACGGCCCCATGCGGCGCCCGTAGCCAGCAGCCATAATTAAAACCAGAGTGTCAGAGTTCTTTTTCATAAAGGGGGGTAAAATTTCAGATTCTGTTCAATACTTAGACGCCATTTGACCTGCAAACCCAAAAAAAAGTATAATAACTTGACGAGAGTTGCAGCGATTCTAGCCATTATATGCCTATCTAAGGCTTTGAAATGAAACAACCAGCTGACAAACGAGTATTGGCTCTGCTGATTATTCAGGCAATTCTGGTAAACTACCAGTGCTTTTCAGCCTTTTCAGGCCATGGGGGCGACGAAGCAATGCTGATCGATTTTGGTCTGGCCTTTCTGGCGCTGATCGCTGGCTTTGTGGCGTTTTCAAGCCAACACAGAGTAGCTTATTTATTTGCAGCCCTTCTTTTCAGTGCCGATGCCCTTTACTGGGCCTACGATTTCTATTCGGTTATTGAATACCTTGATAATTCAAAGCCTGGTCTAAATTTTTCTGAACAAGTTGATATGGCCCTGAATGCCGCCCAGATGATTCTGGGGGCATTGCTGGCTTTTCTTTTCTTCAAAACTCTTAGTCAAAGCCCCATACAACCTAACTGAAATTCTTCTTGCTGCGACTGCTCAGAAAAGAGCCCTTTACCCATGCTAAAACTCTACGGAACTGCGGCCAGCAACTACTATAACAAGGTTAGAATCGCCCTGCTTGAGCGGGGTATTGAATTCGAAGAGATCTTTCAGCCCCCTTCGCAAGAAGAAGAATATCTGCAGAAAAGCGGTATGGGCAAGATACCATGTATTGAACACAATGGGCAGTTTCTTTATGAGTCTCAGGCCATCATCGAATACCTTGAAGAGGCTTTTACAGAACAACCTTCATTCTACCCCGCAGACAAAATGCAGCGGGCCATTTGCCGCCAGATCATCAACGTAACTGAACTTTATCTAGACCTGCCATTACGCCCGCTGTTTAACCAGTTTGAAAGTGGCCAGAAACCAGAGGGCCCTCTTTATGAAAGAGCCCTGCGCACCGTCGAGAAAGCCGCGGTCGCCCTGGGGCGGGTGGTAAAATTCAAACCCTTTATTATGGGTGAGCAGATGACCTATGCCGATTGTACGGCGGCAGCTACCTGGTATATTCCCGGTAGGTTGTTAGAGATGGCCGAAACACCCAACCCCCTTGAGAAGATCGCCGGCTTTAATGAATATATGCAGATGCTCAAAGAAAGGCCCCACATTAAAAAAACCATGCGTAAACGCGATGCTACCTTCAGGGCCCGTAAGATGGCCGAGAAAAAAGGCCTGACTAACCCTGAGCTGGCGAGCTAGTAGGTTGTTGATTTTTTCGAGTATCTTTCAAACACGCAGCTCAAAGAATAAGCTTATAGGTGAGCATGGTTGAACGTTTGAAACCGTGCTTTTCATAGAGCTTCTGGGCCACAGTATTCTCAAAATCGGTGTGTAGCATCACCCTTTTGCAGTTTCTTTCTTTTTTTACATACTCAATAGCAAAGCCCAATAGGTCATTACCAATACCGCGACCGCGGTTCGACTCTGCCACGACCACATCATCGAAGAAGGCTACCGGCCCACCGAGGGCTGTTGAGATATTAAAAAGAACGTTTATCATGGCAATGACCTGGTGATTCTCACGAGCCACCAGAATTAACCCCTGATCTGGGTTTGCAAAAATCTGCTCAACACCCTGTTGCTGTAAAACACGGTCAGGTTCAAATTCAAGCTCAGCGGTGAAAAGCTCGCCCAGCAAGTCACAGATTTGTTTGATCTCTGCTGGCTGCGCTTCGGCAAACTCGACAGCCATAATTAAATCTGGGCCCTGATCAAATCTAATGAATAGTTATACTGTGAAGAGAGCACCAGCCTGGGTGGTTTGGTCTGCTTCTGGCTGTGGCCGAAGTTCCAGAAGCGCGAGAGACGGCGGCCCTCGGCCTCGTTATGATTCACCGGCATGGTCTCATAGTTTCGCCCACCCGGGTGTGACACAAAGTAAGTACATCCCCCCACTGAGCGTTGCAGAACAGTGTCATAAATATCAAACACCAGCTTCTGTGAAAGCTCGGCATAGGGGTGCAGGGTGAAGGTCGGGTTCCACCCTTTGTAGCGCACGCCACCTACATAGGTGCCGACCTCATCGGTGGCCCGCAGCGGAACCTGATAGCCATTGCAGGCAATTTGAAACCTTTCAGTATCGAAGTTAGCCACTTTCACCTGAATACGCTCAACCGCCGAATCGACGGGCCGCGAGGTCTGGCTGGCAAACACAGTTTCGCCCAGAACATTCCAGGGTTGCAGGGCCGAGCGCAATTCAAGCTCGATACCTTCTTTGGTGATGGCCCCGAGAGTAGGCAGTCGAAACTCAAGAAAAACAGAATACCAGTCAGCTGAGAGTAGCTCTTCTTCGTAGTTCACATAGGCCATCACATCAAGAAAATCTTGCCATAGAAAATGGGGCAGCAGAAACTTATCGTGTAAACGTGACTGCCAGTGAATCAAACCATGGTGATAGGGCTGCTGGTGAAAGCGCATTAACAGGGTTCGAATCAGCAGCTGCTGGGCTACACACATCTGGTAATGGGGCGGCATTTCAAACGAACGCAGCTCAACCAGACCGAGGCGGCCGGTGGCCGAATCGGGCGAATAGAGTTTATCAATGCAGATTTCGGCCCGGTGGGTATTGCCGGTGATATCAACCAGAAAGTTGCGTAGCAGCCGGTCGAGCACATAGGGGGGCGCATCTTCACGTTTGTCGATCTGCTGCAGGGCCAGCTCAAGTTCATAAAGAATCTCATCGCGAGACTCGTCAACCCGGGGCGCCTGCGATGTGGGCCCAATAAAGAGACCGGTAAACATATAAGACAAGCTGGGGTGATGCTGCCAGAAGGTTACCAGGCTGCGCAACAGCGACGGTTCTTTAAAGAAGGGGCTCTTAGCCGCGATGGGCCCACCCAGGGTAATATGATTGCCCCCACCGGTGCCGGTAATGCGGCCATCGAGTAAAAACTTTTCGGTGCTGAGGCCGGCCAGCTCAGCAGCCTCATAGAGGTTCTGGTAAGTCTCAACCAGCTCATCAAAGTTGTGCGCCGGATGAATATTCACCTCAATTACCCCCGGGTCAGGAGTAACCTTCAGCACATTGAGGCGCTGGTCAGAGGGTGGTTCGTAACCTTCAAGAATAATTTCATAACCCAGTTTTGCGGCCACTTCATGCAGGTAAGAAACCAGCGATAAAAACTCATCGAGGGTGACCAATGGCGGCAGAAAAGCGTAAAGCTTTTCATCACGCACTTCAACACAGAGGG
Organism: uncultured Leptospiraceae bacterium; assembly: GCA_964532545.1. Classification (GTDB taxonomy): domain Bacteria; phylum Spirochaetota; class Leptospiria; order Turneriellales; family CAZHLC01; genus CAZHLC01. The sequence continues at coordinate 5,535 of CAZHLC010000057.1, forward strand.
CCGACACAAAAAAGTCTTCTGAAACAGCCTTTGCTTTAAGGTCTTCACTACCCTGACCTGCCTCACCCAGTTCATTAAAATTATCATCGGCCTTGGCAATGGGTGCATCGGGGCTCTTCAGTGAATTGATGGGTAGCCGATAGCCCAGGGGTGAATCACCCGGGGTGGCAAAAAGTTGCTCGCGGGGCAGCTGCCAGGCGCAGGTCTGCCATCTTTTCAGTTTAGGATTAAAACGCAGGGGCAAGACTACCCCTATGCTTTTATCGAGGCCGGCCTTCTGTATTCTGTGCAGCTTGGCCCATTCGAGTTTTTCAAAATCATTCTCGGGCTCATGCTCTTCGTTAAAATCGTGTAACTTCCACTGGTAGTACTCGCTGTCTTCAAAAGCAGGCAATGCATACTTCTCTGGCAGGGCCATGGCCTCGCAGAGCTCTCGGTTGAAAATCTGGCAGAGCCCGGTTTCAAATTCTTTCTTTTTTATGGGATATTCTGACCACAGAGGCTGGCCTTTTTTTAACCAATACAGGTTCATCGACCAGCGGGGCAGCACCTCGCCGGGGTACCATTTTCCCTGAGAGAACTGCAGCAGGGCTGAGCTCGAATAACGATCTTTTAATTCAAATAATAGCTTACGGGCGCACTCATACTTATGCTCACCCAGGGCCTCAGTATTCCACTGGGCAGAGTCGCGCTCTTCTTTGCCCACAAAGGTGGGCTCGCCCCCCATGGTGAGCTGCAGGCCGGTTTTGCCAAAGAACTTATCGATGTTTTCACCAGCCACCACCAGTTTCTGCCACTGCTCAGGGGCATAGGGGCGGGTATGGCGGGGGCGCTCAAGCAGGCGCTCAACCGACATGCTGAAGTCAAAGTTGACTTCAGCTGCATCGTGGGCCCCGGTGATGGGCGAGGCACTCTGGGGTTCAGGGGTGGCCGCCAGGGGAATATGGCCTTCTGATGCAAACAGGCCCGAGGTGGCATCGAGGCCTACCCAGCCTGCGCCCGGCAGATAAACCTCGGCCCAGGCGTGCAGGTCGGTAAAATCAGCAGAAAGGCGCTCTTTCTCTTCGGCGCTCTGCAGATCGGGCACTAATTGAATGAGATAGCCAGAAACGAAGCGGGCCGCCAAGCCCATCTGGCGCAGCATCTGTACCAGCAGATAGGCGCTGTCACGGCATGAGCCCGAGCCACTTGTCAGGGTTTCGGTGGGGGTTTGCACCCCGGGCTGCATGCGAATCAGATATTTGACATCGCCTGCAATGGCACCCACCAGGCCGCTGAGATACTCAACCGTGGGTGTGGCCTCTTTTTTGACAAACTTTGCGGTATAGTTTTTCAACTCAGTTGAATCATCTGAGTGAAAAAGAAAAGGTTTAAGCTCTTCTTTCAACCAGGGCGGGTACTCAAAGGGTATCTTTTCAGCATATTCTTCAAGAAAAAAATCAAAGGGGTTAATCACCTGCATCTCAGCCACCAGCTCAACATCGAACTGCAGCAGATCGGTTTTTTCAGGAAACACAAAGCGCGCCAGGTAATTGCCAAAGGGGTCTTGCTGCCAGTTGATAAAGTGCTTCTGGGGTTTAACCTCAAGCGAATAAGCGGTTACGTTGGTTTTACTGTGGGGGGCCGGCCGCAGGCGCACCACATGGGGCGCCAGATTGATCTTGCGATCATACCTGTAGCTGGTGCTGTGTTTCAGGGCTACCCTGATTGACATGAAACTCACCCTCTGAAAGTGAGCGGGCCCGTAAAGCAGCTTTGTTTCTTACACCTCATCTTATTCACTGAATAAAATGAAGTTGTTATAAAATAAAAAAGCCCGCCCTTCACCCCTGGCGGGGTGTCGGGCGGGCCGGGTTTTAACATCCAACCTATGAATCGTTTCGCCCTGGCTTATCGCTCTGCAACGCGCCGTTCGAGCGCTATAGCACCCTAAGATTGACTTACCGCTGCCGCGGCGTCAATCTTTCGGTCAACGCGCCGTTTGAGCGCTGTAGCACCCTAAGATTGACTTACCGCTACCGCGACGTCAATCATTCAGGCTCTTTTACACCGAACAGTTTGTTCAGCTGCGATAGCAGTGGGGCCCCTGGCGAGATTGACAGGTTGGCAATTTTGTCTGAGATTCGCTCAATGTACTCCAGTTCTTTGAGCTTCATCAGGGTTGGGTTATTCTCCATCAGCCTGGCAGTATTCAGCAGGCTTCTGGTCGAAGCAGTTTCTTCACGGCGGGTGATCAGGTTAGCCTGGGCTCTTTTTTCAGCCTCGATAACCTGGGCCAGTATGGCCTTCATCTCACCAGGCAGAATCACGTCTTTCACACCAGCGAAGATGAACTGCAGACCCATGGCCTCGCCCTGTTCTGCCATTTTTTCAAGTACGAAGGTGCCGATTTCTTCTTTTTTTTGCAGCAGCTCTTCAAGGGTAAACATACCCACGTACTCGCGCAGAATCAGCTGGGTAAGCACATACAGCTGGGCCTGATAATCGTTGATGTCGATTACGGCCTTGATTGGGTCTACAATGCGATATTGTACCACGAAGTTGATACGTAGGGTTACCTTGTCTCTGGTCATGATTTCTTGACCTGAGATATCAGTTTGAAGCTGACGCATATCAACCTTCTGTACCACTACCTTTACTGGCCCGTTCCAGAAGAAGTACTTACCTGGCTTTAGAACTTTTTGAAATTCACCGTTGTACAGCAGCAGGCCACGTTCAAACGAGGCCAGCTCTGCTACCTGAACCAGGCGATGAAAGGCAGGCCCAACCAGCACTGCCTTCTCTATGGTTTCAAGCACCTCAGGGTTGCTGAGATCAACGGTCTCAAAACGATTAGTTTTCAGGGCCTTCCAGAAAGCGTATTTGCCCGCGGTCAGCACCTGAACAAAGCGACCGTCTTCGTAGCGAAGTACAATCTCTTTATCTGCGACTTCTACGACATCAAGTTCTTCTACCAGCTCTTTGTCTTTCAGGTAGAGGTTTAGATTCTTAGAAGGCGCAAATGGCAGATTTACATCAAAACGTTCAACGCTGTAGTTGGCAAACGGTGAAAACACGTATTTACCAGGTTTAAGCAGACGCTCAAAGTCGCCGTCTTTGTACAGCAGAGCACGTTCATCTTGATTTACTTTTACTCTCATTTTCGACCTCCTTTTAAAAATGATTGCAGTAACGGTCGCAGCAGCAGCCCTCGTAGACCAAAAGACGGAGAACGATTTAAGTAGCAGCGCTTTCTGTGTAACGCAGCCCGCAGCCAGGGCCCCGGGTGAGCGCGAAGCCCAGGCCCCGGGGCCGGCGGCAGGCAGATTCAAACAGGTATTGCTGGTACGGTATCTATCGTTCTGCTGGTTTCTGATTTACTGCCGGTCTGTGCGCACTGAGCAGGCCCAATTGAACCTGGCCAGAACACATAGCCGGCTGAGAAGCTGGCTACTGCAGCCGGGTAGTGGCAATTTTAACGAGTTGCCTTCTCGTTCGTAACCGATTAGCAGTCGGGCGCTGAATAATCTTCAGCAAAGGTGGGATTCGAACCCGAAAACCTGAATGGTTTTTTACCATGGGGGTATCGGAAGGAGTCTAACCTTCGACAGACAGGTTATGAGCCTGTTGCTCTTACACTGAGCTACGTTACCAAACGTGCATCACCGATTTAACCAGCAAGTATACGACAAGGCAGGGCCTCTCGCACTGCAAGACTGTAAAAATCTCTGCGTTAGCCGTGATAATATGATGCAAACCTCACCAGGTTATGGTGAGGAGAACTGAACCAAAAGCCACAGAAACTCGCGTCTCGAGTAGGCAAGCCGCGGCCTTAGTTGGGGATATGATTATCCCTTAACGCAGACGACCTGCTTCAGGCGGTACACTGGTTCAACCAGGTCAGCCTGGGCAGCCATGACTGCGTCAATGTTTTTGTAAGCGCCCGGGGTTTCATCAAGCACCGAGGCATCTTTTTTACATTCGACACCTTCAGTGGCCTTGACGTGATCTTTCACACTGAAGCGGCGCTTGGCTTCAGAGCGTGACATCACCCGCCCGGCCCCATGTGAGCACGATGAAAAAGACTGGGGGTTACCCAGACCACGCACAATGTACGACCGTGCACCCATCGAACCGGGTATAATGCCCATCTCACCCTCTCGGGCACTGATGGCGCCCTTACGGGTAACATAAACATCTTCACCGAAGTGATGTTCAAGTGAAGCATAGTTGTGGTGGCAGTTGATCTCTTTGCCCACAATCTTTGCTTTTTTCTTCAGGCCAGAATTGACCGCCTTAAGAACCCTGGCCAGCATAACCTCGCGGTTCAGCGCTGCATATTGCTGGGCCCACTTAACGGCATTCCAGTAATCGTCGAAATTCTGGGTACCTTCGGTGAGGTAGGCCAGATCTCGATCGGGCAGGCTGGCGTTAGCCTTCAGCATCTCTTCTTTAGCCTTAGAGATGAAGTATGTACCAATCTTATTGCCAATGCCCCGCGAGCCAGAATGCAGCATCAGCCAGACATTGTCTTCTTCATCAAGGCAGACCTCGATGAAGTGATTGCCACCGCCGAGAGTGCCAACCTGTTTTGCGGGGTTCTTGGCCGAGCGCAGCTTAGGGTGACGGCTGATGATCTCATCAAACCCCTCACTCACTTTGCGCCAGGCATTCAGTGAAGCCGTAGGCGCTTCACCAAACTCGCCACCGCGGCCGTTGCCCACGGGCACCAGTTTTTCGATCTCTGCTCGAATGGCACCCAGGTGATCGGGCAAATCAGCAGCATCGGTGCTGAGTTTTGCGGCAATCATACCACAGCCAAGGTCAACGCCTACAGCTGCGGGTATAATAGCCTTTTTGGTAGGAATCACCGACCCCACAGTGGCGCCCTTACCAAGGTGGCAGTCAGGCATAAGCGCCACATGCTTATAGATAAAGGGCATTTTGGCGACTTTTTCAGCCTGAATCAGGGTTTGCTCATCGACGGCGACGCCGTTCGTCCACCGTTTGATGAGCCCGTCTTTGCCGACGTCTCGTTTAACATGTGTCACTTGCATGTGTTTGCTCCTAAATTAGAATTTCGTTCTTACATGTAAAGCAGGGGCCGCCCTTAAAACCCTGGCTTTAAGGGCAGGCCCCTGGCTCTTGAACACCTTTAAATCACACAAGCAGGCGAAAACCCTGAGGTTTGCTAAACGCAAACCCACGGCCAGAGGGGCCCTGCGGGCTCGTTTTCGCCTGCTTTCGCCCCTGAGGGGCGATACGTGTGCTCTAAAGATGTTCGCGGTGCACAATATGGTCAGCCGCATGGGTTGCAGCGAATGCGTCTGGTTTGACCACAGGCTCAAGGCCAAGGGCCCTGATGTACGCAATCGCTTCTCTGGTTACCACGTTTGAGCGGTGCTTTGGGTCTGTATTCAGATCAAGGTGCACCGAAAACGGGCGTGACCCAACTGAGTCTTCAAGAGCCAGCGCGGCCAGGCTGGCCAGCTCTACTTCTTTCCAGAGCCTTTCTCTCAGTGAAAGACGGCGTTCGATGCGGTTCGTATCATGAAAGATACGCGCCCCGTGCCGCGAATCAATGTGAATGATAATCACAGTGACAAAATCTGTGCTCTTGCCCCTTACCTGTGAATCACACCCGACGTAGATTCCTGTTTCTAGAGAAGAGCCCTGAATCATGTTTCTGATCTTACGATAGTCAAAATCAAGTGTCAGTCTCATTGAACTCTCCTATTTTTT
>CAZHLC010000058.1:0-11252 GCA_964532545.1 uncultured Leptospiraceae bacterium
CAAAGAGAATACGTATTTTTACTTATTTAAATCAGACCGCTATGCCCCCTGCGATAATAGCTCAACGGCCCATAGCTGCAATCTTACTTTTACAGACGCGTTTGACAATGCCATTGCCAATGCCACCAATTCAGGCAATATCAAGGCAAAGATTTTCATTCAAGAGGGGGCTAACTCGGGTATGATTTCTGATGGCAGCTCTGCTACTAATAACATCAAGGTGTTGGTTGGTCGCATGGTCATTGGGGGCCCCAATGCAGCCTTGAACTATCGAGATAATATTGGCGCAGAGGGTAATTGGCTAATTACAGATACAAATGCCAGAGATCTTGACTGTGATAATATTATTCAGAACAATACAACTCCGCCATGGGTCAATGTGGTACCTTATTTTGACGGAAAATATGACACCACAGCTACCGGTGATGGCACCATGTTGGTACCTATTGACCTCTCAGCAGCCCCTGAAGGGGCATATTGGTTTTTCGTCTGTGCTCAAGATGTGGCTGGCAATTGGAGCATCATTCTCGATCAGGGTAACTCGACAATCGAGACTTCAATTAACCCAAACCGCACAACCAACCGTGTTGATCTTTCGAACTTTAATTCAGACCCGGCGGCTTTTCCGAACTATAATTATCCCGGTGCCAATACGGCCCAGGTTATTCAGAACGCTCTCGCACCGAGCCTACGGGCTCGCCTTATGATAGATAAGAATACTCCCGATGATGCACCTTTGGCACCCGACAGTTGCGCCACAGACCCCTGTATCGCCCGGGTTTTAAGTGGCCCCATTGCCACCCCAGAAGGGCCTGAGGGAAATATTTATATAGCATATTCGCCCACGGGTTTTAGCGGTTCAACAACCCTGATGGCCGGCATAAAGCTTCCACCAGATAACTCGGGTATTAGTGGCTTGCGCTGGTCTTCGGGTTCAGCAGCACATGCGCCTGGTGGCGGTACACCGGTGGCAAGAACTCAGCAAACCATTGATGATTGTGCCGCAGTTTTAGCTGCAAATGGTAAGCCAGTGGGTTGGGTTGATTTCTGCTGGCAAGTTAATGGAGTATCAAATCAGAACCTCTATGTAGAGCTCATAGACAATGCTGGCAATACTAATAATCCCGCTGGCCTGACTTCGAGAAAGCTATTTATTGATACCACACCACCAGCTAAGCCTTTTAATCTGAATAGCACACCTAACCCGACTCTGAACCCAACCCCGACCATCACCTGGGAGGGGGCTGACGACCCCAGTGGTATCTCTCATTATATTATCTGTTATTGGCAAGCCTGGGCTGCTTTTAGCTATAATGATCTATTAAACCTGCATAATAATATTAATGGCTCATGCCCAAGTTCTGCCCTTTTGTTGGGCAGAACGTCATATACTGTCAGCCCACAAAATCATGTTGGATTACCAACCGATATACAAAACCTGGTAGTTCCTATTGGGCAGCCGATAAGCGCTGGTTTATGGCATTTCTCTATCTATGAGGTAGATAATTCAGGCAACATTTCACAACCTTCTGATCTTTATTCATTGGCTTTGAGTGATGGTTCATCGCGCCTTAGTTTTACAAATGAAAATGATGATTATTCTTTAGGAGGCATTTCACCTAGAAGAGGCTCTACTGGTGTGTATGTTTTTAAGGTGAGATATACCGATACCCTCGATAATGCACCTACAACGGCTCAGGTGTGGATAGATAAAGATGGTAATGGCTCATACAGCGAAAATGAGAAATTCGATATGAACAAAGCCAAAGATGGTGAGGCAGCAAGTAACGATATTTACTTTGATGGCGAAGATTATATTCTAAAAGAGAACCTGAATTACCTTTCGAACACCGAGGGAAAGGTCGACTACAAATTTTGGTTTGTGAATCCCAATGGGTCAGCCATTAACGGTTCAACAAATGGTGACCCCACTGCCGATAACGAAGTTAAGCTTGACCCCTATGATCTAAATAGCTTCGCCGGCATGATGCAGGTACGTAACAATATCGTTCGCCCGGGCAATGATAAAGTGCCAACGATTCTGCTTAAACCGCCTCAGAATAAGTCTGATCAGATTAAGGTCGCAATCTATGACCCTGATGGGCGCTTGATTAAGAGCATCTTAACGGGCAATTATAGTTCAAGTACAAGGTTTGTAAGGTGGGATCTTACATCTAAAAACGGCCGTTCAGTTGGGGCCGGAGTCTACACTGCTGTGTATATCGCAGGGGCTGAGAAAGCCTTTAAGAAGATTATCGTTTTGCGCTGATATTCTTTTCATCAGCTAAGATATGCCAAAAGGTCGCAAATGGTCTATAGCAGATGCATCTAAGTTAGCTGAATCGAAATACGGTGTTTGCCTTTCAAAGAAGTATTTAAATGTGCATGAACCATTGAAATGGCAATGCTCAAAGGGGCATCAATGGATGGCGTCCTTTGGTAATATTAGAAGAGGGGGTTGGTGCCCACATTGTTCGATTACCCATCGGCACTCATTAGAGTTCATTCAAAAATTGGCAGAGAAAAAAGGTGGCAAATGCCTGACAAATCAATATAAAAGTCGAACCGTCCCCATGCTATGGGTCTGTGAGAAAAAGCATAAATGGAAAGCCCCTGCATCTCATATACTTGCTGGTAGCTGGTGCCCCAAGTGCTATGGTCGTGGTAAAACCATCGCTGAAATGCAAAAAGTAGCACGGAAAAACAAAGGGAGATGTCTATCAGAAGAATACAACGGAATGCATGAGCCCCTCAGATGGGAATGTAAGGTCGGTCATGTCTGGAAGGCACCACCAGTAAGAATTATTCATAGAAATCACTGGTGCCCACAATGTTCACATACGAATAAAAAGGGCAAATCTGATATGATTGCGTTAGCCAAAAAAAGAAAAGGCAAATTCCTATCACCAAAGTATCAAGACCGGACAACCAAGTATGATTGGCAGTGTGAGAAAGGCCACATCTGGAAAGCTAACTACAATTCAATACGAAAGAGCTGGTGCCCAGAGTGTGCCCTTGAGAAGAGAAGGGTAAAGCAAGTTTCCGTAAAAAGGTCAATAACAAAGATAAGGTAAATGCCCAGCGGAAAAAAGCTTACACTTGCAGATGCCCATTTGCTTGCAGAAGAAAACTCTGGCAAATGCCTATCTACTGAATATATCAACAATAACACCGTTATGCAGTGGGAATGCATGCATGGCCACAAGTTTAATCTACGCTATCGTGAAGTGCAGCAAGGTCACTGGTGCAAACACTGTGCGGGAAATATTCAGATCCAAGATGAGATTCAGGATATGATCGAGTTTTGCGGTGGTAAGCTAATAAGAGGCAAAGTAAGGCATAGCCGATCTCCAGTCATTGTAGAAGGTGAATGCGGTCATCAATGGCAGACTAATAGTCTTCGTTTGAATAGAGGGCAGTGGTGCCCCGTTTGTGCCCCCACAGCAAAGAAAACGATTACCGACATGCAGAAGTATGCCAAATCAAGGGGTGGCAAATGTATCTCTGCTGAGTATAGAGGTAATCGAGAAAAACTTGAATGGCAATGCAGTAAAGGGCATACCTGGCAGAGCACACCAGATATTGTCAGGACGGGGAAATGGTGCCCTCACTGTGCTAAGGTTGTAAGACTAAACATTGAGTTAATGCAGAAGATCGCAGAGGAGAGAGGGGGCAAATGCCTTTCTAGAGAGTATATCAATGCTACTACTAAACTGGAATGGCAATGTGCTCGGGGGCATATTTGGAAAGCAAAGCCAGATAAGGTCAAAAACCAGGGAACGTGGTGCAGAGAGTGCTGGATAGAAGATATGCGTGGAAACAAGATCAGCAGTAAATGAATCGCAGATATACGAAAGCGGATATGCAGTTATTTGCAGAAGCTATTGGCGGTACCTTTCGATCAGAAACCTATACTGCGATTAACAAAAAGCACCTTTGGGAATGCGGGCATGGGCATCTCTTTGAAGCCACACCGCACAATGTCATGAAGGGAAAATGGTGTGCTGAATGCTTTGGTAATCGACGGAAAACAATCAACTTTTTTAAAGAGAAGGCAAAAGAGCGGGCTGGCGAGTGCTTAACTGGAACCTACAGCGGCTCTAAAGTACGCTTGCACTTCCGCTGTAAACACGGGCATGAATGGAAAGCTCTGCCGTATGAAATCACCAAAGGCCGCTGGTGTGCTCGGTGCATGGGAAACAAGAGAACTCTTGACGATTATATCAAGATGGCCAATCAGAAAGGTGGGCAGATTCTAACCCAAGAGTATGTTAATGCTCGAACCCATCTCGAGATACGATGTGAACAGGGTCATATTTTCAAAATGAGGCCAACGAACTTGCAGCAGGGACATTGGTGCAGACAGTGTGACAGACTGAAAAAAAAGAGTTCTCCTGCTAAGCAAGGTAATCGCAGGTGAGGACTGTTGAGACGCATTATGAGAAAGTTTTGATATATGTCTGGGGGAATTCAATATCGGTATGCTTTCGATGTAAAAGATGATATCATCGACGTTAAGACTTTGGATAGAGCCAGTTTAGACCCCGAAAGAAAGTTCTAACCTCATACAGAGGTACAATGAAACGAAGAAACCTGGTCTAATTTTGCTCACATGCCTGGTTGTATCGAGCTTGTAGTATTTGAAGCGGTGTTTGAAAATAAGCAATCAAATATTGCTCACAACTATCGTGGTTAGCTGGAGACCGTAGTAGTAGCAAAGATAACCTTGCAGGGAATTTAAGAAATCCCTGAAGCTTAACCAGGGTTTCGTACACATCAACATTGACCTCGCTGTGGCAAAAGGCCGAGTGCCGAGGGCAGGTTCAATCCTGCCCAGTATCTAATCGCAGTTGGCTGAAGTTTCATGATTTACAGATCAGCCTTAGTATAGAGTGTTCAACATGTTTATCTTTTGGGGAAGGCCGAATTCTATTTCAGATTTGCAATCCGCTGTAAAACCTTTTGAGTCAAGCATGCGATCAATGGTAAATATTGCGATTATTGATGACGAAGATTTTCCGTATCTTGACCTATTACAAACACACGATTTTCATATTCGAAAAATACCAGATGTTTCAGATATTAAAGCCTTAAATACATATGATATTATTTTTTGTGATGTTAGAGGTGTCGGACGAGAATTAAGCAAAAAGTTTGAAGGGGCTTATTTGATTAAGGAGATTCGTAAAGCCTATCCCAATAAAGTTGTGTATGCGTATACTGGACAGTCTTACGACGCTTCATTTTCAAAATATTTTGACTACGCAGATCAAGTCATAAAAAAAGATATAAGCTCTGAGGAATGGGTCGAAACTCTTGACAGAGCGGTTGAGATCGCTTTAAATCCTGTGATACAATGGCGTCGACTTAGAAAACGTTTACTCAGAGATAATGTTGAGCTAAAGGCGATTGTGTATCTTGAGGACGAATTCGTGCAATCATTTTTGGCAAAGGCGAACAAATTTCCCTCAAAAAGATCCCTATCATTCCTAAATGATGATGCTCGAAGTGTATTGCAATCTTTTGTAGCAAGCGCTCTATTTAAGTTGTTCATCGGATGAAGATCTTGCCATATTATTCAGAATCTGATCGAATGATCAAGTCGGGTGATTTAATAAACGGCTTTAATTTCTGCAATCAAATATTCAATCATAAATGTCTAGCTCATTATAAGGCTATAAATGAGACCAATCAAATTGGTCAATTTTCTAGATGTCCATATGGTTTTGCGAGCTTATTATTGGTTCACAAAAAGCGAAAGGCCATCTTTACATCTCTCGACGTTATTGGCGTTTCCAATCCACGTGAAGTCAAACGAAGGCAAAGTAAGTACGGTTCAGTAATAGCTTTGAGAAAAGAGAAGGCTCTCCAGCTCGCTCAACAGGACATCGAGGGTTACGTGAATACCGTAAAGTTAATTGAGGAAGTGAGAATTCAGAGATTGGAAAATGAAAACCTAGATAAAAGAATAAGTGAAATTGAATTTTTTGTAAATTCAACTATACATGAGATTAGAAAATTAAATCGTGAGATTAAGGCTAAGGCAGAAAAGTCATCAAAACTCAATGACGAAAGCAACAATGATGGAAAGCTTGGTTTCTATTTAAAAGATATTTTTGCTAGTAGTAGCCTGATTTCGCAGAGACTAAATGCGTACGACCTAATTGTTAATCCAGATTTAATAAAGCAACAAAAGCAAAGGTCGATTGCAATTTATGGGAAATTTGACAAGGTAAAGCGAATACTATATGAACTCGCCGCACAGAAAAAGGTTGAAATTGGTCTAATTGGAGAATGCTACGATAGAATCCAATCATACGATTTTTTCGATATCTTGCCTTTCATCTTTATCGAAAATGCCATAAAATACTCTCCGGGTAATCGAAAAATTCAAATCATGTTTGAATCTAAGACAGATCTTCTCGCAGTACGTATTAATTCAATTGGGCCCTTGGTAACGAATGAGGAAATCCCAAGGATCGTAGAACGTGAGTTTAGGGGGGAAAACGCCCAAGCATATTGTGAAGGGTCAGGAATTGGTCTTTATGTAGCAGCATTGATTTGTGATCTTCATAACATACATCTTGAAATAACTTCTATAGCTATTAACGATCAATTTAACGGCATTCCTCTAGGCTCTTTTAAAGTAGCCCTATTTTGGGACAAAATGAAATGAAATTTTGGTCAAAATTAAGGTACGTTGAGTCATATGCTCAATGTGTCGGAACCGCACAGGTTAGTCATGATAACTTTGTGAGGCCTCATATTCGCAGTTAAGTGCCGCTGCCCCGCTCCTTTTTCAGTTGAGATATGGATATGAAAATTGGAACACAAGTACTTTATTAGGTATACTCATATTAAACTCGGCCGCCGCGTTGAGAGGTAGACTGGAGCACCTTGTTAGGTTTACGATGGTATTCCTTTGCGATCTGGATCAAAAAGCCATTTTTTAATATTTCCAATAAATTGCCACACATCACCACCTGCTGGCTTCAAATACGTTGGTGACTCTGGGGCTTCACCCATTTTCTCAAATATATCAATTAACCAACTAGGCCCGTGACCAGTGGCACCAAGTGACTTTAGCCATGACTCAAGTTCACCGCCTCTTACTGTAAATAGACCATAGCCATCCAATTGATCAAATAGGTCAATTGCGGCTTGTTTATCATTTTGTTCCAGTATTTCAATACCACCATGACGTTTCATATCTTGACCTGTTTCCTCAAGCTTCTTTTTCAATGACGCCCTAAGCTGTGACAAGGGCTGCTGAGAAATATCTGGAACGAAGCCTCCCCTTAAAAAGTTTGTCCATACTATGCCGCCCTCTTTTAGAATGTCAACATCTACGATACCAACAGCTGGTATCCCCAGTTCTCTAAGTGGCCGAATAATTGTCTGTACAGTTTGCTTATTTTGAGCATTTATAAATAAACAATTTGGTATGCCATGTTCAGGATTAAATCTAAGTAGTCTTTCATTGATTTCCTGGTAGAACGCTCTGTCGGCATCTGACTCGGTAACAATTACTGACTCATAGAATAAGCCACTTAATACACCAGTAGATCGCAGGAGGGGGTTTCTCATTAATTTTAGAATGTCTTCATTGGGCAGGATTCTAGCTGTCGCTGAATTGTCTCTATAAGTTAGTCTTACAATATTTACAGGTGCACCAGATTGGATGCAGCCCATGACAAAGGCTGGGCTATGTGTTGCAACGAAAACACGCTTATCTGTTTCTAAACTCGCTACTGCTACTTCCTTACCTAACTTGAATGATAATGCCGGATGCAAAAATGCCTCTGGCTCATCAATGAGTAATATGCTTGGGTCGCCCGCAACTATTTCAGTTAGCATTCCAGTAAATGCTTTTACACCATCACTAGCTTCGCCTATATACTGTGCTTGAGAATGGAAAGCTACTGCCTCCTGATGAATGCCTCTTTCTTCCATTGGGGTTGCAGGTGCTTTATCCGAAAGCCTTATTCTTAGGTTTCCTAAAGCTGTAGGGTCAATAACGAAATGACGATTAAATGCATTGGTACTTACCCCAAAAAGTAGACAGACATTCCTAAGCGCAAATTAAAAATGGAGCTTAGAAATGAATTTGAAAAAGAGAAAATTTACCCAAGAATTTATAGATGAGGCTGTTCAGCTTTATCTAACAAGTGGCAAGACTCAGGCAGAGCTTGCTAGTGAACTAGGGTGCCCAGCTAATAGTATTAGTCGCTGGGTTAAGCAGCACAAACAGAAAGAAGAAGCCCTTAGATACCCAAATGAAAGCCCAGAGGCTAAGATTGCTCGGCTTGAAAAAGAGCTATCGACAGTCAAGCAAGAGCGAGATATCTTAAAAAAGTCAATCGGCATCGTCTCGAAACCGTAGAAGAGAAATTTATGTTTATCAAACAAGAAAGTCGCTTAGGCTCTTCTATTACGGCGATGTCGAAAATGCTCAATGTTTCACGCGGCGGATATTACAAATGGCTCAAGAAGAAACCCTCTCTACGCTCTCAGCAAGAAAGTGAATTGCTTCAGATCATTCGCGATATCTACGTTAAGGGCCGCTACCTTTTTGGCTCGCCTAAGATTGGCAAAGAACTAAGAAAGCTGAACCTAAATGTTAATCACAAGCGGGTTGCAAGAATCATGAAAAAGTATGGTATTACTGCGATTTATCGCAGTAAATTTAAACCAATGACGACTGATTCGAACCATCGATACCCAATCTCGGCTAACTTGTTGAAGCAAGACTTCAAAGCAACTGAGCCAAATCAAGTTTGGGTCTCAGATGTGACTTACATAAAGACAAGAAAAGGTTGGCTTTACTTATGCGTGGTTATCGACCTTTTCTCACGTAAGGTCGTAGGCTGGTCGATGAGTCAAAAGCAAGATACAAAACTAATAGTGAAAGCTTTTCAGATGGCCTATGGCGATCGCAAGCCCAAACCTTGGCAATTGATTTTTCACTCAGACAGAGGTTCGCAGTACGCTAGCCATGCCTTCAGAGCAGTGCTAAAAAGATGCCGAGTCATCTCAAGTATGAGCAGAACTGGCAATTGCTACGATAATGCCTGTGCTGAATCGTGGTTTGGTTTAATGAAGCGTGAAATGCTTTATCTATTTGACGATGATGATTTCGCCTTGATCAGAACTGCCGTTTTCGAATATATCGAGGTATTCTACAATCGGCAGAGACCTCATGGTACAATAAATGACATGACCCCAGAAGAATATGAACTAAAAGTGGCCTAGGAAGTTGTGTCTACCAAACGGGGTAAGCTCCACATCGTGAACAATTCTTTTTATTTCTTCTTTTTTATGATCATCACGAAGTAGCACTTGAAAGCTGGTGTTCGGATTCTGCTGGAGATCACCAGCTACCTGGTCGTTAATTAGATCAATCCTATTTTTACCATCGAGAATCAATGTATTATAGGCGAGGTACCACTGACAAAAGTAAAGAGGCTTTTCATTAGGCTTTTGTAATGCTGATAGTAAGTAATTTTTATCAATTTGATATCTTGTGGCCCTTTTCCCAACGATAACCTGGTCAGGCTGTAACGACTCATTCGCATGTGGTTTTAGCGTTACTTTATTCAATCTTTCTTCCGCTGCTTCTTGAGAGAAGCCCTTGAAAGTTACCTGGTCTATTATTACATCGTTGGTATTCTTTTTTCCGCTTGAGCAATATTGATGAATTTCTCTTAATGCTTTACTTTTTCCTGAATTATTTGGACCAACGAATACAGTTACAGCAGTTGCACTGATTGTCACAGGTTCTAATCCGGATGCTCGTCCAAATTTTAACTTTAATGCCTCTATCATAATCGAACGTTTTTTTTATCAAGCGTAACAAATCTCTAACTTTAATCAGTGCCTTATGTCCGTTTATATCCGCGTAATTTAAACGGAAATTTAATAATTACCGATATGCTATGATGGTTATCAATTTGCGATTGTCAATCTTGTTATGGCGGACGCGGATGTTGGTGTTGTCTATTATACTTAAATCGCCTAATAGCCAATAGCCATGGATCAGTATGTCTGGGCCTTAGTGCTTCTCTACAGCGTATATATGTCATTTCCCACATTGATCGCTGCTTTGTAGTTCTGGCTTGCTTATAATAGCCAGCTTTGTTAATTCGTTCAAGCATCCAGAAAAGCTTTGCATATTCACTATTCGAGTTCTTTATATCCTGTATTGACTTTACCATGGCCCTTACAGCTTCTTTAGGATATTGGTTAGGTTTTGGTTTAAAGCGGCGATTAAGATTAAGTATGGCCGTTTTGCACCTCTCGCACGTCTGAGCCCAAGTTAGGTCTGACTTTCTAGGCTTTTCTCTGGTTTTGGCAAAGCGATTGAAGTTCTTAATGATAGTCGGTGTCATTATCTCTTCTTAAAATTATCAACGATCAGTTTCGCATATTTGAGTATCTCTTTATCAGTCAATTGTCTGGCCAGCTTGACAAGATCCTTGTGCACCAAGGCGATATTCTTATATTCATGCTTTCCCCCCTTAGATAAGGGTGTCTTATGGCTGATGTCGCATGTATTCTGATCAAGCTTGACCCCGCTAAGCCAGCATTTGTCATCTTGTTCTTCACGCATCTTATAGAAATCTTCTGCTCGAAAGGTGTATTCTTTCTTACTCTTACTCATATTTTCTTCTCCTGATTCTTTTGGGCTTCGTATAAGTCTTTGTTATCGCCTGCTTCCAGTTTTGATCAGCATTGCGATAGAGTAATCTTGGTAGTTTTTCATGAAGCTTCTGGATATCGTATTCTATTTGTTTATCCCTCGTATGATAAGATGTTCTATCTGTGATTGAAATGAGGCCAAGTCCAGCCCATTTTCGTATGATTTTCAAAGCTATTCGTTTAGAGATAGCTAACTCTGACGTAAGATAGGTAAGTTCGAGGTATTCTCTATATGGAAGCTTTTGCCACAGAATCTCAGCATAGGTACTATACATTTCTTCTTTCTTTGTTATCCAGTATGGTCTGGGCTGGGAATAATACTCAGTGAACCTATCCATCTCTTTAAAGAGTAGGGGGTTTTTACTCTCATCGAAGTGGGCCTTAAGATTATCGTTATACTTGAATCTTGATTTAGATTCTTCGATTTTCAGCCTTTCTTCTAATGTAGCCGGATGAAAGTGGTATTTTACTAACTTAGATGCCAGATTTCTGTGCGTATACCTGACCCCCCGAATCGTAACAGGCTTGGTTCGCCCTTTGGGCTCACCTTCGTC
>CAZHLC010000059.1:0-11225 GCA_964532545.1 uncultured Leptospiraceae bacterium
TGATTCTTCAGTAGCCTTCCATACTCCGCTGAGTTTGTCTGTGGCCCCCTCGACCGGCCCGAAAAATTTCATCAATTCGGCCCTGGTCATCTTCAGCTGCTGCAACAGTTCTTTGCGGGTTTGAGGTTTGGGGGGCGGCTTTTCGTCTTCTTTGCATGAATAGAGAAGAGTAAGCAGTAAAAGTAGAAAAAACCAGCGCATAGTTATGCTTATTTTAAATGAAGATTGTTACGGGCAAGCTATAAAAAAAGCGGGCATTGCCCGCTTTTTTGAGTCGCCCTGTTTACATGTTGGGCGATGTGGTAGGTTGGCCACCATGCCAGCCATAACCTGTGCCAGCGCCGTTAGGGTTATAGTTGTACTTGGTGTCAGAGACATCACCTGGGTTAGATGTATTACGCCATTGTACTGCCGGATGCACAGACTTGCCGGTGCCATCAACAGTGAGGTTCAGGCGGCAATTATCCCAGTCTTTGTTGCCGGGGGGTTCATCCATAGTACCAGCCTGGTCATAGATCCATCCCAGAAAGCCCCGACCGTTTAACATATCCCATACTGCCGCCAGACCGGGGCCAGCAGGTGCTACACCACAGAGGGTCACACCATCCCAGACAATGTCTACAATGTCTTCTTTGGCGCATACCAGCAGGTCTACACCAGCTTTACCACCGTCATAGTAGTATTTACAGGCCCCATTTACGCCTGTTGTTCTCGGGCGTACCTCATAGCTATGAGTGTAGTTGCCGCTTGGGTTGTAGTGGGGGTCATTAGCAATAGTAATACTTTCAGTACGATAGAACTGTTCTTGAATACCGCAGTTTTCTGAGCCAGAATACCAGTTACACATGGTCTGGGGTTCGCCCGCGTATGGGCTAGAGAAGCCACAGGCTACTGAGGCAATACCAGTTCTATAACCGAACTGCCCCAGAGTTGGGTGAATCCACTCTTGCAGGGTAGGGCCCGTTTCAAGATTCAGCAGTCGGGCTGTTCTTCTTGGCCCAAGGCCAGGAAAGTAATAGCATGTACCGGTACGGCTGGTGTTACGGCCGATACCTGTGCCAAAGTGAGTTAAAGCTGCTAGAGATTCTGGCGTTAGGTTATTGATCATGTAGTTCATGCCACGATGTACAGCATAGTCTTCGAGCTCAATAACAAGGTCTCGCATAACTTCACCGGGCAGCAGGTTAGTAAGTGCTACCAGGGTATCGGCCTCACGGGCGCCATCCATCAAGCCAACTGTACGATTGATATTATTCGCAGGTACGCCACCGGCGATTACTGCCATCGAATAGGCCGAGTTCATACCGCGCATGATCTTTGACAGACGGGGGCAGTTGTTGTGCCATCTGCCGTTTTGATAAACATTGCCACAACCTGTATATGTAGAATTGCAGGGGTAGAAGTATCCTGCCCCCGGATAATCAGGAATGGTTGTGTCATATTGTGGCCTGATACCACAGTAATTAATGCTGTTTACGATGGTGATCATCTTGGTCTGGTCAGCTGCACCGTAGAAACCAAGTTCGTTGATACTGCCCCATAAGATATCCATCTCGCCGATATTCTTGCCGATGGTACCCTGCTCAGTCGTGCCACCGATATCATTGATCAGTCTGTTAAGACGGGTATAGTCTATGGGTGGGTTGGGTGCACCAGAGCAGTTGCCTGCGCCATTAGGGCCATTAAGCATGTTAATCATCAGATCAATGTTCACCACATTGTTCATGATGTCAGACATGTAACGCACCCGATCGCCGCCACCAATGGGGTGGGCCGAGGGGTTACTGACCCCAATTGTAGGTGTTCCTGGTATAATTTTCGCCACAAGCCCGGTTAGTTTGTCGATATCACAGATTTCATTAATTGAGCGGGTAATATTAGTAACACCTGCACCCGAAGTAACCTCGTTGATGAGCACGGCCATGCGACCGAGGGCGTCGCCGGTTCTGGTATCGAGACCTTCGTTGCCGGCGGTCTGATTGTCACCATACTTGTATCCGGGGCCTGTGCCACCTGAATACGTCCAGTCTCCCATGGTGTCGATGATGTTCTCCATATTTGTGATATCGAGATTACCATCATTAAGCAGGCTAACCATAAGGCTTATATTAGTAACGGCCTGAATTGTATCAGTGAGATACTGCAGGCGGTTCGAGTAGTTCACAAGATAAAGAAGGTCGCCCTGCCAGTCAGTGACATCATTAAGTAGTGTTACCACATTGCTGATGCCCTGAGAACTGGCCACGCTGCTGATCAGCACAACCATACGACCAAGGGGGTCACCAGAAATGTTTCCGCGTGCGTCATCAGTCATCTGGTTGGTGTAGCGTACAGCCGGGGCTGTGCCTGCGGCCGGTGGGGCCCCGTAGCTCAGGTTACCCTGATAATCCATAATGTCGGTAACGCGTACGCGATTGGTTGAGGGGTCATTAAGCAGGTCAAGCAGCAGCTGAATGTTGCCATTATCAAGATTATTTATCATGTAAGACATGTACTCAACGCGGTCGATATTCAGCATTATATAAGAAAGAATAGTCGTGTCATTAACCCCGTTAACCAGCCAAGCAACGGTTTGCGGGGCCGTACCCTGCATTTCATTCACAAGGGTAGTTAAGCGCCCGAAGTGGTCAGTGGTTTCAAACTGCAGAGGGCTATTGTAGACATTATCACCCAGGGCAGCTGCGGTGTTGTTTGGTGATGAAGGGTGCAGTGCCAGATCAGACATGACCTTGACCATACGGTTTACACCATCGGCCATACCATCGCTACCGGCGCCCATGGCTGCTGTGATGTTGTCATTAGAGTCGAGACTACCCACAATAATACCGGTGTTTTTTGCACCACCCGGGGTGGCCCCAATGTCATTGATCATACGGGTGAGGTGATATTCTCGGGTTAAGCTGGCATCGGCCTCAACAGCATTAAGAATCTGTGACATCTTGAGAGCGCCAGTTGGCCCGGCTGGGCCAGCCACCACGTTTAATTTTCCGTTTAAGAAAAGGTTATTGAGTATATCTGCAATGTGATCGGTTACGGTAACGCCATCAATCAGGTCAACCATGTAGTCGATGTTGGCACCGGCATCGCCGGTAACCTGGGCCATGTTGTTGGTGCCGGTGTTGTTCAACCCGTTTACAATAGCCGTGATTTTAGCTGCTGCGTTAGCACTTACCAGACCATTCATCAGGGTCACAACCTTGTTGGGGTCTGAGAAGTTCATAACGTTCACAATCTGAGCGCCGCCACCATCTGGGTCAGTATATGGTGGAGTTATGTTCTCTAAGATACCGACCATGGTATCAATACCGTTGTTGGCACCTTCGCCCTGCAGATCGTTTACGATCTGAATCATGTTAGGCATGTCGTTGATGTTAAGAGGAAACTCAACCTGATCCATAATATAAATCAGATTATCCATGCCTGCATTCTGGGCATTTAGGCCCCATTGGGGTGGCGTACCGGTAACGAATGCTGGTGAAATCTGGTTCATGATATCTGCTACGTTCTGAATAGAGTCTACATAGAGTTTATTCAGCATGATGGCGACTTTCTGGGCCGAGGTTCGGGTGGCCCCGTGGTTGCCTGGTAAGACTACCGAATCGATCCAGACTCTGTCTGAACCGCTAGAGACTGATCCGTTCTTAATGTATTCCCACCGAAGGCGGTAATTGCCCGGTGCAGGTGCGTTATAGGTGAACTGAGTCCATCCTACGTTTCCTGAAGTGATTAATTCAAGATTGTTGTTTACATAAAATTTAAAATAGTCGCCGCCGGCTTCTGAGCTGACCCGGTAGTGAAATCTAATGGGGCAGTTGGCACCGGCACAGGCCGTTACACCATCATCAGCCGTAGGAATATATGCGTGATACTCAAGAGCTGAAACTTCACCATCAAGCAGTGCAGCCGGGGTACTTGCTGATTGACCACCCGCCTGAGCCGAGTCGTTCACTACAACCCAGGTGCGGTCGTTTGAGCCGGTTGAGGCCCAGGCCTGGTTGGCCGTGGGTACAATACCCAGATCAGATGCCGTATCAAAGTTTTCATCATTTGATTTGGTGGTAGTGGTGGCCAGCTCGTTGATGAGGTAGGCCATTTTAGATATATTAGTTACGTTATTAACCGTTTCACCCATGGCATCGGTGCCGCCGATATCCCACACATGGCCGCCCCCTTCGCAGGTGGCGCGGGTAGTGAAACCAGTGTTTGAACAATTCGTCCAGAAAAAGCTGTTGTATTCGCAATCGAACTGGTTTGCATATGTGCCATTTACGCACTGACCGTCGTTTTCGAGCCAGACTAACACATCAACCATGTTGTTGACGTTAACCACTTCAGCGATGATCTGGGTAACGCGACCAAGGTCATCAACATCGTTGATCATACGGGTCAGGGCATCACGACCTGAAATATTGATAGTGTAAGGGCCTGACCCCTCAAGCATTACCCGGTTGATAATGGTGGGCATGATGCTGTTATCTTCATCAGTATTCGCGAGAATATAGGCGAGGCGATCGTACTTATTCTGAGAGTGGGCGGGCCCTGAGGCATTGTCTTTTGCACCATGTACCATGTCTTTCAGGCCCTGCATGTCGTTCACCTGAGTAAGCAGCTTTGCCATCTTGCCGATGGTATCACCGAGTGGTACACCTTCGCCGGCGAAACCAAAGTATCTGAAGTTACGAATGTGCCAGTCAGTACGGTTCATCAATGAGGTGATATCGATGGCCGTGAGCTTTCTGGGGCCTGAAAGCAGCTGTATTACATCAGTAATGTCAGTGATTTGTGTCAGTAATATGATTGTATTACTGGTATTGCCGCCATAGTTTAACAGAGTGTTTAACTCTGACTCACCAATGCCGGCCTGCAATTGGTAGTACTTGTCTGCACCTACCGCAGCGATAATATCTTCTTGATTCCAAGGGTTGGCTTTATCAGCCTGTTGGTTCTTATAGTAATCTGTTTCGACTGTTTTGCTTCCACACTGGGTGAAGAAGAACAAAGTTAATAATAAACTAGCGACGAAGCTGATTCTTAAACGAATGCCTGCCATATACACACCTCAAATTTAATCCCCATTTTTAAAAATTCCGAATCACACCTAATAATATTACCTATATAAATAAACCCTTCACGTCAAGAGTTATATAGTACTATATACCTATATGAAAGTTTTGTCCAGGGCGGGCCAAAAATTTCCCCAAAAAAACTACTGCAATTAATGCGCTGCACTTGGTGCGCTGCGCTACGGCGACTTACTTTTTAAAGTCTTTATAGAGCATGCTGGCTTGAATGCCGTTGTTGTTCTGGTACTTGCCTGATTTGTACTCGGCATAGTCGCCTTCAATCGTGTGATAGAAGATCTGGCAGATCTCAATGCCGGCATAAATGCGAATGGGTTGCACTGCAAATATTTCAAGAGTCCAGTATCCTTTAAAGCCTACATCGCCGAAGCCTGCAGTCACATGCACAAACAGCCCCAGGCGACCAATGCTGCTGCGGCCTTCTAACATGGGTACCAGCTCGTGGGTTTCAGTGAATTCGACGGTTCGCCCCAGATAAAGTTTATTGGGCTCGAGTACCAGCCCTCCCTCAGGTATGGTAATTTCACTGGTAGGGTTGACATTCTTCATGTCTAGCACATCGGTTTCATATGTAAGCAGGGTATCGTGCAGACTCAGGTTATACGAATTGGGATTTATGCGGCCCTCATTAAAGGGGTCGATTTTGATATTCTTGCCTATCTGCTTTTTTATCTCAATACCAGAAAGAATCATGTTTCTTCTTTATTATAAATGTTTTTTAGGTTAACCAGTAACCTGGGCCATAATTGAATCTAGGCGCTCAGCTGCGGTTGAGAAGGCCGTAACTACGGCTTTTGAATTCTCATCTTTTACCTTGGCCTTTTTGGCCGTAAGGGGTTGACCATTTTCGGCTGATTGCATAAGGCTGATGGTCAGGGGAATATGGGCCAGCAGCTCAGCTTCGCTAGATTCAGCCAGGGTTTTGCCGCCACCAGTTGAGAAAATCGCCGACGCATTGTTACAGTGAGGGCAGATAAATTCGCTCATATTCTCAATCACCCCCGCCACCGGAATATTCACCTGCTCAAACATGGCAATGGCCCTGGTGGCATCTTGAATGGCTACATTCTGGGGGGTTGTAACGATTACCGCGGCATCAACCTCGGCCAGTTGGGCCAGTGAAAGCTGGGTGTCACCTGTGCCCGGGGGCAAATCTATGATTAGATAGTCGAGTTTACCCCATTGTATATCATAGAGAAACTGCTCGATGGCCTTGCCCAGCATGGGGCCGCGCCAGACTACTGCCTGATCTTCTTCTATCAAAAAAGAAAAACTCATTACTTTAATGCCGAACTCTTCAGCGGGAATGATCTTATCATCTTTGATTTTCATGTTAATACGGCCTGGCTTACCCACCATTTTGCCAATTGAGGGACCGTAGATATCAGCATCAAGCAGGCCCACCTTCTGGCCCTGCGCAGCCAGACTGAGGGCCAGATTAAGCGAAACGGTTGATTTGCCTACGCCGCCCTTGCCTGAGGCAATGGCAATAATGCGTTTCACACCCTCAACCCGTTGGGGTGTGGGCGGCCCAGCCTGGGGCGGGGCCTGAGGTTGTTTGGGGGGTGCCTGGGGCGCTGGGGCTGCAGCTGCTGTGCCCCCATTGGTTTCTTTAAATTTTACTTTGAGGGTCTGGGGCTCATGACCCTGTTTTGACAGCTGGGTTCGAATTTGTGCTTCAATGGCTAATTGCAGTTTTCGGTCTTTCGGAATGGCCAAAGTTACCGTGGTTTTCTCTTCGCCGGTTTTGATTTCATCAATAAGGCCATCATCAACAATATTGCGGTGGGTGAGTGGGTTTTGTACCCCTCTCAGAATCTTATTCACCTGATCAGTTTCTAAGCTCATGGTTTTACTCTTTATCTAAGGGTTTTTCTTCAATTATTTTTGCTACGCTCGAGATATCTTTCTCATGGGGTTTCTGGGTGAACCCCTGGGCTGCCTGCTGCTGCCTTTTATGCGCGCCATAAACCTGGCGGCTGAACAAAACTGCTTTTAATACTAGATAGAAGAGATACCCCAGTAGAAGCGTTAGCAGCAGTTTGAAAAGCATGACAGTTCTCTACAAAAAGCGAAATTTGAGACAAGTCGACAAGGTATTTTGACTCAATTTTGCTTGACATTGGCAAATAAGGCAGAAAGGCTATTTGGTGACGGGTGCCTGATTTAGACTTTAAACATCTCTGAATCTTTACGATACTGAACAAGGTAATTTATCAATAAAACATTATGCTGTTAGAAAAAGAACGGGCCAAGCTTGAAAACCTGAAATCTGAGAATGTCGACCTGCAGGCCAGGTTTGAGAAAAAAAGCTCTCTACTGGTTAAAATCTCAATCTTCTATTTATTACTTACACTGATCAATTTATTCATTTTCTGGATTGTGACAGGTACCAACCAGTTCAGGCTGATCAGTGATAAAGCATATCACGCCACCAGCTCAACCGCATTTCTATGGGCCAGGCGCCTTAACCCCATAATTCAAAATAAAAAATGGCCCATTCTGGCTCTGAAGAAAAAGAACCAGAAGGCTATTAATCGTCTTACAAAGGCGTTGCGCATTCGCCCTGACACCGAGAAGTTGTTGATGGGTCAGTTTCAGTTACTTCTTTCTAATGGTGATACTCTGTATAATTTTCCCGAATCTAAAAAGGTTGAAGCCCTTGATCAGGTTACCCGCCAGCGGGTTCTAAAGTCGCTGCAGATGCAAGAGCTTGAAGGTAAGGCCTTCTATGCAGTACCCAGCGTGTTAGACTACCATGTTGAAATTTACATGCCGCTATCGAACCAGGGCGAGAAAGATATTGTTTTCTATTCAAAAATAGAAATGGATAGTATCAAAGAAGAACTCAAGGTTTTCATTATTCTCGCTCTCAGCATGATCGGTCTCATGCTGCTGGTGCAGACCCTGTTTGGTTATGTGCTCTATCGAATGATGGTACAGCCCATTAAGGCGCTGGCAGGTGGGGCCGAGAGTGTGGGGCGTGGCAATCTCAATTTTCAACTCGAAGTTGGTAAAAAAACTGATGAGATCGGCCTATTGACTTTCTCATTTAATAACATGGTGGCTTCTCTTAAAGAAAAAACTGAAAAGCTTGAGGCCACTATCGAAGAGCTTGAGAAGCATAATGAGATTATGCAGAACGAGCTTGAAATGGCCCAGAACATTCAGTCAGGCATTATGCCGCAAGACAGTCTATCTGAGCGCATCAGAGTCGGGGTCTATTATGGGCCACTTGAAAAAGTTTCTGGCGACTACTATGATATCTTTCCCTTGCCTGATGGTTCAGTGGGTATTCTTATTACAGATGCCTCGGGCCATGGGGTGCCTGCAGCCCTGGTTACGATCATGGCCAAGGTACACTTCTCTTCTCTGGCCGAGAAGTATCCTACACCTGGTGAACTTTTCAGTGAGGTAAACAAAGAATTATCAAAGGCAATAACCACCTCAGATTATCTTACTGCCTTTTACCTGGTTATCAAACCTGACCTTACGGTTGACTACTGTAATGCTTCTCACCAGAAGGCACTTATTTACCGCCACAAAACCGGTGACATCGAAGAGCTCGATACCGGTGGTTTCTTTATAGGCGCGATTGAAGAGGCTCCGTTTCCCTACGAAACTCATAACCTCACTCTTGAGGCTAAAGACCGAATTATTCTTTATACAGATGGTATTGTTGAAGGTACCAACCCGAAAAACGAAGAATACAGCAACGAAAGGTTTATAGATAAAATCAAAGAGTACTCTCAGATGGGTGTTGAAGAATTCAATACGGCCATTATGAAAGATGTCGACGAGTTTGCTGCCGGCGAGCCCAGGCGCGATGACTATACGCTTTTTACCATTGAAATTGCCGATGTCGAGGTGAGCTCACAGGCCAGTGACCTTTTCTCAAAAGGTGAAGGTTACTACCAGAACCACGAGTTCGACCGGGCCAAAGAGTGTTTTAAAGAACTGCTGGGCTCAGACCCGGGCAATCTTCAGGCTAAACTGTTTCTGGCCAACTCTTGCTTTTTTCTGAAGCAATATGAAGAAGCGATTCCGCATTTTGAAGAGTATACCCAGATTAAAACCACTAACCCCTATGCTTTTCTGAAGCTGGGTGTCTGCTATGCCAAAACCGGCAACGAAGAGCATGCTATTGAGCAGTATCAGAAATCAATTCAGATTAATAACGACCTGGCAGAGGCCTATGGCCAGCTGGCCATCTCTTATGCAAACAAAGGTGACTTTGATCTGGCTAAAGAACAACTTGAACAGGCTCTGCAGCGTAAACCCGACGATGCACGGCTGCATAAGATTCGAGATAAGATTGAATCACGCAGCAGCGAAGGTTAATGGCAGCAACCCAGACAAAAAGTATCGATCTATACAAGGCCGTTGGTATTCCACTGACCATACTGGTCTGTGTACTCAGTGTTATTCTTATGCAGGTTATTTCTGATGTACGCATTAAAGAACTTAAAATCTCACTGCAGAATATCGATTCAGGCAAAAGCGCAGGTAAGACCCTCGCCCTGATTGCCCGCTATCGCCTGATACGTAACAGATACAATGCCAAATCTGAAGGCGCTAAAGATTACCTGGCTGAGGGCGAGCTTATGGCTGTGCTATCTGGTGAATTCAATGACGGTGAAATCGGTCTTGAAAGCATTTTTGGTTTTCTAGAAGGCCCGGCCCTGTTTACTGTTAATGCCGTTGGTGCCCTGGTAGGGGCCCCGCCGGTGACCAATCTCAGTGAAGACCGGGGCCACAAGATTCTTGAAACTGCATATTTTTACGAACGTAAAAGGCAGTTTAAAAAGACAGTGCAGATCTACAGCGTAGCCGAAGAATACTTCTCTGGTGAAGATAAAACCCTG
This sequence comes from uncultured Leptospiraceae bacterium, assembly GCA_964532545.1. Taxonomy (GTDB): domain Bacteria; phylum Spirochaetota; class Leptospiria; order Turneriellales; family CAZHLC01; genus CAZHLC01. The sequence goes on from CAZHLC010000059.1 coordinate 9,947, forward strand.
AATTATATTTATCTGCATAAGGGCTTCTGCCTTTCGTTAATTGGTGAGCGTAAACAAGCTCTGCAATATTACGACCGGGTCATAAAGAATACGCCTCATACTGAAATGGGGCTTACTGCTGAAGTGCTGGCTTCATTTCTGCGCGATGTCGAGCGACGTATTGAGAAAGTCGAAAAGATGAAACAGTCGGTGAAAAAAGGTGAAAGCTATTACCGCCTGATGGCCTATAATAAGGCCATCGAGACCCTTGATAGGGTTGAGAAAAAAAGTAAAAGCCAGAAACTCTATTTTTACCGCGGCCGTTCAAATGAAGAGCTTGGCCGCACCAAGGCCGCCATCAGCGATTATCGCCGGGCCATAAAAATCAACCCCCGCGGCAAGTTTGCTAAAAATGCCAACCGGCGCCTCTATCTGCTGGGTGCCTTTTATGAGGGTGATCAGGCTTTGAAAAAAGAGTCAAAGAAAAACGCTGTTAAACTGAAAGATACTACCTTTATCAAGAAGTCTGAAAAGATCGAAAAAGTGGTTAATACCCAGAAGCTGGCCTCACTTTCTAGCGACGAATTTACCAAAGATACCATTGAATACATTGATGAAGAAGTAAAAGAGCTTGAACCTGAGAACAAGCAACCCGAACAGAAAAAACCGGTTGAAACTGAAAAGAAAGTAGAAGAAAAAGAGCCGGTTCAAGAAAAGAAAGTAGTCAAAAAACCCAAAAAGAAAACAGAGAAAAAGCCTGAAAAGAAACCTGCAAAAAAAGAAAAGAAGGTTACCAGCAAAAAGCTCACAGACCCGAGCCTGAGCCGCAAACAGCGCAAAGAACTACTGATAAAAAAATATAAGAAAGTTGACCAAATATACACTAAAGATGGTAACGTTTTTGTAGGGGCTGTAATCAGAGAGACCTCAAGCAAGGTGACGATTGTTACTGTATTTGGGGTGATCAAGGTGCCGCAAGATAAGATTGCCATGCGCCTGAAAAAAGACAGCAAGATGGCTCTTAAGTAACGAGGTGAATTGTGGGTAATCAGATAAGTATAAAGACTTCAAAACAAGACAAGTTTGCAGTAGTTAAAGTGGCGGGTAAAATCGATGCCGACGCTTCACCTGCACTGACCAGTGAGCTTAATAAGCTTATTGGTGGTGGGCAAGTCTTCATCGTGCTTGATCTGTCTGATGTCAACTTCATGTCATCGGCCGGCATTGGCGTTACCGTAAAAGCCCTCAATGATACCCGTTCAAAAAAAGGTGATCTACGCATTGCCTCGATTCAGGCCGA
>CAZHLC010000060.1:0-11211 GCA_964532545.1 uncultured Leptospiraceae bacterium
CGTTCATAAATTATTTCGCCGGCGCGCCAGCAGCTGGGCAGATAATCTTTGGTGGGTTCGGGGCATGTGCCCTTGCCATTGTCGTAAGTGGCAGCTCTAAAAGGGCGATACTCTTCAGAGTTACCGTGGCCAGACATAATTTCGAAAAGCAACTGAATCGAATCACTGTGCATTTCACCACTGAGCTGCTTATCCCACGCTGAGGCCGCCGGGGTGTAAAAACCCCATGTGGTTCCGTGAGGTATTACGATTGATTCGCCACCCCAGGTCTTTAATTTGGCAAAGAGCTGGTCAGGCCGTGCCGCTTTTTCGGTGCAATCATCTGGCAGTTCTTTATAGACCACGCCCTGGGGGCAATCATCGCGGCCCGCCTGGTCGGCAAAATATGTGGTGGCATCAAGGTAAGCACTGGCTGGCCCAGGCACAAATGGGGCCCCTAGACCAATACCCACTCTCTGCCAGAAATTAGTACCCTGGGCAAGGGCACGAAGAGCAGAGCCTGGGGGTGGCTCTGAGGCGATTGGCCTTTTGGGTACCTTTGCTTCAGCCGTTTCTAAAACGATTACATTCTTATGACCATAGTGATTGTCTTTGGTGGTGCCCACCTGAGTCCATTCCCAGCCAAGATAGGTTACCATATCGGGGTTATTTTCATCGCCTGAGATAGCATTACATTGACGCACTGCCTCTTTGGTTTCTGACCAGAAATGAGGAGAGAGGGCCTCAGCATGATCGTTAATTGACCAGAAATCGAGGGCAGAGCAGAATCGGGCAAAGTCGCAGGCATCAGAAGGGGGGTGGCTGCCCTCACCAGATAAAATTGGCAGGCTCAGGGCGAAGGCATCAGTTGAAAAAGTGGTATGAACATGCAGATCGCCAAACAGAACCTGTTTAGCCCCGCTCTGCTTTTGCTGTTCATTAAGAGGGCGACTCTGCTTAGCTGGCTCGCCCCGGCCCTGGCGGCTGCCTAACCATCCGAAACCGAGGGCCAGAATCAATAAAAAGATAAAGCCAAAAAAGGTAGCGAGTACTCTGACATTCAAAATTTTTTCACGCACGAACGAAGGTTAAAAGAGCCGGGCGGGCTGTCAAGATTATCAATTTTGCTTATAGATTCAGCCGGCGAGATGCTTTTTCTGACGTTTGTTTGCAACCACCCGGCCGGCGGCCGATTTGGCCGCGAGCACAAATGGTTTTTTCAAGTCATGCTCAAGGCTGTTGGCAGCATCAATGTTCTTTTCGTTGAGAAGATATTCATACAGTAGTCGAGACTGCCTTTTCAGGCTGATTTCGTGAGTCTGCCCTGTGGTGGTAAACAGCCACTTTGCAAAATTACTGAATTCGTTAAACGGGCTACTCTGCTGCCAGAGCAGGGGCAGGGTGCGCTTAAAGTTACCACGATTGGCAAACAGGTCATGATAGCGGGCAAACCTTTTAAGGTGCTGCATTTTTTCATATGAAATGCTGCTGGTTTGCATTATTTCATAGGGCTGCAAAGGCGAATAAACCATTGCATATTCGTCTTCATGGCGGATGATAGGTGAGCCCTTCAATCTCTTAAGTATGCCTACTTGAATCTCCTGCACGCCCCAGTCTATCAGGGTATCAAAACCTCTGCCGAAGCTGGTACTGTCTTCACCGGGCAGACCAATGATCAAATCTGTATGCAGGTGCACCCCGGTATGATTGATTAGAAAATCAATGTTAGTCGCAGTCTTTTCAAGGTTCTGTCGCCGGCTGATCAGCTCTGCCGTTCTATCGTTAAAAGTCTGAATGCCAATTTCAAATTGCAGATAACCCGGCGCAAATTTCTGTACTCTCTCTTTTAAGCCTTCGGGAAAACGATCGGGAACCATTTCAAAGTGAAGAAACATTTGTTCAGGCAGCTTCGTTATAAAGAAATCAAGTATCTGCTGAGAAAAAGCCGGTTGCAAATTAAATGTACGGTCAATAAACTTAAACTCACGGGCCCCCCGTTGCCAGAGTTTCTCTATTTCACTGAGAAAGAGTTCAATGTCAAACTTGCGAACACCGTTATCAAGAGAAGAAAGACAGAATTCGCACTTAAAAACACATCCCCTTGAGGCCTCTACGAAAACCTTACGTTCTCGAATATCTGTTTCATTGTAAAGATAATAGGGCATTCTCAGAGTACTTACATCTACGGGGCCACCACGTTGAATACGTGAGAGGCCACTGATTTTTTCTCGGCGCACTTTCTCAAGAGAGCCGGCCTGCCTGATCATCTGGTGAAGCAGTGCAGGCAGGGCGTGATCAGCTTCACCAGATAATCAAGCAGGCTGGCTCTCTTGAGAAAGTGCCTGCTTGATTATCTGGTGAAGCAGTGCAGGCAGGGCGTGATCAGCTTCGCCTCTAATGATAAAGTCAAGCAGCTCATAGGCAGGTGAACTTTCACTTTCATAGCTGATTTCTGGCCCACCTGCTATTAAAATGATTTCTGGTTTTATTTTTTTAACAAGTTGAATGACCTCGCAGGTCTGTTGATGGTTCCATATATAAATTCCGAAACCCACTACCGTAGGTGAAGCAGCAAGTATCTGCTCTGCGATATCGGCCGGCCGCTGGTTAATGGTAAATTCTTTCAGCACGCATTGTTCTTCAAACGGCCCCAGATTGGCCTTGAGGTAGCGAAGACCAAACGAGCTCTGGGGATAGCGGGCGTTCAAAGTTGTAAGTAGAATAGCAGCCACGTTAGTGCCTGACCTTTGGCCCCAAATTGTAAATAAACTTACAATTAATTGTTGCCAAACCAAAGCCTTTTCTCACTGTATTTGGTGTACCTAAGGAGATTCTGGTGAAAAAGACAATCATAGTTGCAATATCATTACTATTTCTGCTGTCATTTCAGGTTGAAACCAAACCCAAGTGGGAAAAAATAAAGTCTAAAAATGGCATCAGTGTATACCGCATGGAGGTTCCCGGCAAAGATCATGTGATCTTTAAGGGCAAGGGAGTGGTTAATAAAGAAATGTTTCTGGTGCTATCAGTACTGGGTGACATAAATAATCTAACAAAGTGGATCGATCGACTTAAATCAGCCAAGCTGGTTAAAGAAGTCAGCGATATGGAACTCATTCTTTATAATGTAGTTACGGCCCCCTGGCCGCTGCAGAATCGCGACATGGTTCTTCGAACCAAGGCCACTTATGATAAGAAATATGACTGGGTTCATATTCGGGGTCGCAATATAAAACATCCCAAGTATCCTAAAAAAAGTGGTATCGTGCGCATACCGTATATGCGCAATACCTGGTCGCTGAAGCCCATACGCAAAGGCAAGGCAACCTGGGTTGAGTTCAAGGTTCAGGCTGACCCGGGCGGGGCTATTCCGGCCTGGGTTTCAAATATGGTGAGTAAAGACGTACCATATAAGTCATTGATGAATCTGCGCAAGCGTGTGAGACAGGGCAAGTATAGCCGCTATGTGCTGAAGAAAATTCAGCGTTACGCAAAGGCTAATGGCCTGATTGAGCGTTACAAAAAGAAGTTCGGCCCAGACTACATCAAGACCGACGAGTATTACGAAAAGACTTACTCGCTGGTTAAGTAAACTTTATTCATGGGCACCCTTCCAGTGGGTGCCTGTTAAGTAATACACCATTTTATCAATGGGGTTAATGTCAGCCTGCTTTGCAAAAGGCGGCTCGACCCCTTCATGCATTTGAGATTCTATCTGCCCATACTGCCAGAAAAGATCGTCAATCTGCGTTGAAACAAAATCGTTATTCACCTGTTCGCGAGCTGGTTTTGAGAGCCCCTCATACAACTGAAAAAGTCTTTCGCGACACCAGACCCGGTATTTAACCACCGGCAGTTTCTGATACAGATAGCCCTGAATTTCGACGTTGAAGTTTTCTCGCCCGGCCTGATAGGCCAGGGCATTGGCATGTAAATAAGGCATATATGCCTGGCCCATATCGGCGAGCAGCTCTTGCCAACCTTCGGGAATGCTGCCTTTTTTGATCTTGAACTTTTTCTTTGAAAGCTTCTCGCCTTTAGCATTCCATAATCGGGCGACCCATTCATAAACGGCTGGTGCATGCTGGCGCATGATCTTGCCCGGGGTGGGGTCTATCGAAAAATGACGGAACATTGAGGCAAAAAAACCAAAGTCAGCCATGCAGGGCTTATCACCCAGCAGAAATGGCTGCTTTTCAAGAATGGCGCTCAGGCGTTCAAGTGTACTGAAATAGATAGACTCAACGTGAAGGCAGGTATCTTCATCTATGCCATCACCTTCGATATAAATGCGCCGCTGCCGCTCTTTGCTGAGCCAGCGGGTAAACTCACGGGGAAAGGGTAAGCTCGAAAGAAACTCTTCGCTGAAACGGTGACTGTACAATTCGGCATCAAGATCAAATTTCCAGCGGTAGTAGAGGGCCGGGCGCCACAGATATTCATCGGCATAGTCTTCAAGCAGGCGGCAGTAAAAGGCGACTACCTCATCTTCAGGCAAAACCGCATGCTGGTGATGCTGTTTTTCGAACCACTCGATAATCGGGGTAGAGTCTTGCAGCCATTTGCCATCAGGTGTCTGAATTACCGGAACCTTCATCAGCCCGGTATTGGGAAGAACCAGGTCGACCATATCATTCCAGGTGGGTTCGATACGCTCGAAATCAATCTGCTTATAGCGCAGATAAGCTTCGACTTTTCCACTGAAGTACGAAATATCGTAGATGTAGAGCTGGTATTTGTCGGGCATGGGGCATAGAGCGGCCGGCAGATAAGCTGGCTAAAAGAAAAAGAGGCTCGATAGATAAAAACAGGCGCTGCAGTTGTTCAGCCTTTATATAATAACAACATGAGCGAGGGTAGTACAGCCTATATCAGCCCCACAGCACACTATACGGGTTCTGTGTGGTATAACAATAAAATGGGGGCACCGGGCTTATCTACTGCAAGAGGGCAGTTGTACTATAATTTTGTAAGACCCTTTGATTGGCTGGCTGCCAGTTTGACTGGGGGGCTTTCTCTCGAGAACTCTCTACTGCAGCGTCACAAGCTTATTGACCACCTTTTAACGCAGAAGATTGAGAGTGGTGAAGTTACCCAGGTCGTAGAAATTGCTGCGGGAATCTCTCCCCGTGGATATCGTTTCAGAAATAAATATCCCCACCTTAAATACCTTGAAACAGATCTGCCAGGTATGATCAACACCCGCCGCCAGCTGGCTCAGCAAATACCAGAAATGCAGCAACACCTGATTGAACTCGATGCCCTGAATGATGACTATATGACTGTGCTGGGTAAGCGCCTTGACCAGAGTCAGGCCTGTGCCATGATTACTGAGGGGCTTATTGGTTATCTCAATAAACCACAGGCCGAACAGGTTTGGTCACGGGTTTTCAGTTTTATGTCACATTTTAACAGCGGAACCTATTATACTGACATGCACGTGGCTGAACACAACCAGAATGTGGTGGTTGACCTTTTTAAGCGAGGGCTTGCTTTGTTTGTGGGCAACACCATCGAATGGGCCTTCGAGACTGACGAAGAAGTCATCAATGCGATGAAGAAGAATGGGGCCCGTGCTATTGTGCTGCATAACCCCGATGATTTTATTACCAGCCTTGGGCTACCCCGGGTGAAAACCAGTTCAGTGGTGCGTATTGCGTGTGCCGAAGTCTAGCTTAAGCGGTTTAGACGTCTTGAATCAAATTCAGAACCCCATATGTCTTCCCGGATTATAAACTAGAACGCCGATGTTGCCATTGAGCCATATATTACGTCTAACATTTTTGAAACCACCCTAAGTCACGCAACCGGGCCCAACAGGGCCCGGTTTTATTTTATAAGCATAGTTATGCACAATGATATGAAATTCCATAACAGGTATGGAATTTCATATCAGAGCGCTCGAAATTCTGCCAGCACATCGTGAATAAAGGCACTTTTCTGGGCCCCATAATGGGCCCGGCGGGCCTTGAATTTGCCCGCTGCTGATTCTTTGAGGGCCTTATATTCGGCAAAACGAGTAGGGTTTTGTTTGAGGGCCTGAACAAAGTCAACATGGTCTCGATGCTCGCTACTGCCCTGGGCTACAATGTGCAGGTGAAACTGGCGTGGCTCACCCTTTCGAAAGAACATTCGGGTGGTATTCTGTGGGTAATCAATAAAATGGTATTGGGCTTCAAGCAGGGGTGCAATCAAACTTATTCGATCTGGCCAGCTTTCGCTGATAATTAGCAGATCGATTATGGGTTTAGCGGGCATGTTCTCAAGGGCTGTGCTGCCAATATGAACGATTTCAAGGTTTTCAGAGGTGGTCTTACGAATGAGCTTTTTTTCAGTTTCGAACATTTCGGGCCATTGGGTCTCATAAGGCACCAGTGAAATGGGTTGGTGCAAGTCATTGTAAAGTTTCTGAGCAAAATCGGCTGCATGGGCAGAAGGCAGGGGATAGCCCATATCGCCCCGCTGGCTATGTGCGAGCTGGGCCTGCTGCCAGCTAATCTGGGTTTTTTCAGCCGAATCAATGCCGACGAAACGGTGTAGGTAGATTTCATCATCGTATTGAGCCAGTTCGTGGCGTAGCTCTTTCACGTTTTGCGGGCTGGTGAAACTATGGGCTAAGATGAGATATTGAGTTTTCTGATGCCCGGCAATAAGGTTGTTTTTTTGTGCGAGAGTACCGATTCGAGCCCCCTCAAAGGGGTCTGCAAGTGCAGCCAACAGTTTTTCAACATTGAGGCCTGGCCAATGATTGATAAGGCAGATCATATTTTGGCGCTCTAATCAATATAAGACGTTGCCAGTTTTGCAAGATTCTCAGCATCACCGATGATGGTAAGCTTATCGCCTTCGTGAATTATGGTTGAGCCATTAGGCACGCTGGCCTGGTTGTTTCGCCGCAGCACTGTGATCAGGGTACCATCTGGTATTCTCACATGACGTATTTCTTTGCCGATCAGGCGGGCTGATTTGCCATGGCGTTTTACCTTAACAACCAGAAAGCCCTCATCGCGCAGCATAACTTCTTTTAAGTCTTCATCATCACCGGCTTCATCCCAGTTTTTTGAAAAATTGGCATCATCAACATGCTCGGCTATCTGGGCCAGAATTCGCAGGTGCATGGCGGGGTTTTCTTCGGGGCTGATCAGAAAGAATAAGGCATAGACTTTGTGCATCGAGTCATCGCTGGTAATAATCTGCACCCCGGGTTTTGAGCGAACTAAAACCATCTCTGGGTGTTCAAGGCCCTTGACTTTAAAATGGGGCAGTGCAACCCCGAGGGTAACTACAGGTGTACGGCCAACGCGGGTACCCTCAAGAAAACGTGCCTCAATTTCATCTTGGGTCAGCTCGACCCGGTGTTGTAGCCGCCATGAAGCCTGCCGTACAATTTCACCAAAACTTTCTGATGTATTCAGATCAAGCACGAAAGCCCGGGCCACCACCTCATCAAAGGGGTCTTCTTTACGCAGGCCTTTTTCTTTGAGAATGCCCCGCAGTTCTCTGTCGAGGCCTTCGTCGCGCCGCTTGCCCAGCCTTTCAAACAGATGGTAGATGGCGCCTTCACGAACCACCCTTTTGCGGGCATAGCTGAAATACCAGATGATGCCCAGAATGACCAGGCCCCATGAAAACAAAATCGGTAACAGCCCCATCTCACGAATGAGAAAAATTGAAACCAGTATACCAAGAATCTGCATGTAGGGGTAGAAGGGAGATTTATACGCGGGGTCATACGATTCAATGCGGCTTTCGCGCATAACAATGACTGACAGGCAGCCCAGACCAAAAATCACCAGCTGAAAAGCACTGGCCAGCTTGGCTATCTTCAGAGGGTCAAGAAAGGCAATGATCAATACGATGGTGATGGTTGAAATCATCACCGAAGCATAGGGGGTACCAGTCTTGCTCAGCCTTCTGAGAAACAGCGGCAATAGATAGTCACGGCTCATGGCCAGCGGGTAACGAGAAGCACTGAGTGTGCCTGCATTGGCTACTGAAATGAAGGCAATCAGTGCAACGGCCGAAACAATATACATTCCCACATTGCCCGTGAGCACTTTCGCTGCTGAGGCTACTGGTGTAAGGTTACCGGCCATTTTATCACCTAGAACCAGCACCATAATCAGGGTGCCCACGGTGTAGATGGCCACGGTGGTGATGAATGAGAGAAATACCCCAAGAGGAATATTTCGCCCGGGATTATCAATTTCTTCAGATAAACTGACGACCTTGGTAACCCCCTGGTAGCTAACAAAAACAATGCCGGCGGTATAAATGATAGAATCATACCCAGAAACAAACAGGCGTTCGAGCTCTAGTTTACCAAGGGCAGGAATACCTGAAACCACAAAGAAACCCAGACCGGCCAGAATTACAATTAAAAGAATCAGTTGCAGGCGGCCGGTCTTTTTGGCCCCCAACAGGTTGATTGAACCAAGCAGAACTGCCAGCCCAATGGCCACATAGTTAATGGGCAAATCATCGATCAACAAAGCAAGGTAGGCCCCCATGCCAACCAGAGCAAAGGCGACTTTGAGAACCAAGGCCAGCCAGGTGCCGAGGCCGCCTACTGTACCAATGAGTGGTGAGAGGCTGCGATCTAGAAAATAGTACATTCCGCCGGCCCGGGGCATGGCGGTTGCCAACTCGACCTTACTGAAAATCGCCGGAATAAATGCAATGGCCGCGATCAGATATGAGATTACCAGCCCGTCACCAGCCTTGCTGGCGGCAATGCCGGGCAACAAAAAGAAACCTGCGCTCAGGGTGGCACCTGTGGCAACGCTGAATACATCGAAAAAAGAGAGCGATTTCTGCAGCTTCTCGGGGGCCTGTTGTTGATTTGCCTGATTCATTTCAATTTAGATAATGCAGAAAATCGCTCTGTATTGCACTGTATAGTTCATTTTTCGCTGCGGGTTATGTAAAGTTGTCATATTCTGGGGATATTCTTCGTCTTAGATTTTATATAGAGCAAGATGCAAAACAAAAAGCACTTGCGATACTTTAATCATTCTCTGGTGAGGGTTGAGTTCAGCACTCAAACTGACTCATAAAACACGGCGAATTCGATTTCATCGCAGCTGGTTTTTGTTGCAACTTGCTCACAAATTAAAATAAGTAAGGAGCAAGCTTATGCAACGTATAGGCATTGATATAGGGCGGGTCATTATTGGTTCTGATACCGACCGGCCTGATTTAATTTTTACCAACAAGTACCTTGAGGCACCTGAAGTGCCTGAAGCCACAGTTTCAATCGCACAGCTGGTTAAACACTTTGGCCAGCAGAATGTGTTTCTCGTTTCAAAATGCGGGGCCCAGGTTCAGCAGAAAAGCAGAGAGTGGCTGAAGTACCATGAGTTTTTCGACAAAACGGGTGTTTCACCAGCCAACCTTCGTTTCTGTCTGCAGAGGCACGAAAAAAGAGGTATTGCCAAAAAGTTAGTTTTGAACTACTTTGTTGATGATCGTTACACGGTTCTGAAGCACCTGGTTGGCCTCAAAAACATCAGACAGCTATATCTGTTTAATGCAGATAAAAAAGAGTTGGCCAGCTTTAAAGGCTCGGGCTGTACTGATATTATAATTACCAGCAGTTGGCCGCAGGCGCTGGCAGATTTGGGGGTAGAATAATGTCTGTTTTCTCTGTCGATATAGAAGCCGACGGCCCCATACCGGGCGACTATTCAATGGTTTGTTTCGGGGCCGTGCTGGTAGATGAAAATCTGAATACTACTTTCTATGGCAAACTGAAGCCCATTAGCGGGCAGTTTAACCCTGAGGCTCTGGCCGTTTCTGGTTTCTCAAGAGACGAAACCCTGAAGTTTGACGAGCCCGCCCAGGTTATGAAAGAATTTCGTGACTGGTTAAAAGAGCACAGTAAGGGCAGGCCCATGTTTTTCAGCGATAATAATGGTTTCGACTGGCAGTTCATTAACTGGTATTTTTTCCATTTTCTGGGCGCAAACCCCTTCGGTTTCAGCTCATCGAATATCGGCTCTATCTATAAGGGTCTGGTAAAAGATACCTTTCAGAATTTTAAACATCTGCGAAAAACCAGACACACCCACCATCCCGTTGATGATGCCCGGGGCAATGCCGAGGCCCTGCTTCATATGAAAAACAAAATGGGCCTGAAAATCAGGCTTTGACCTCTAAGGCAGTGGTCTTAGTCTGGCCTCATGAACTATTTCCAGAACAAAGTCGCACTTATTACTGGCGCGGCCGGTGGTATAGGCAAAAGCGTGGCTGGCAAGTTGATTCAAGCAGGGGCAAAGGTAGTTATTGCCGATTACAATGGCGACCTGCTGCAGCAGACGGCCGCTGAATTGCAGTGCGATTCAGTTCAATACGATGTGAGCGACCTTGAGCAGACTCAAGATGCCGTTGAAGAAGTAACCTCAAATCACGGCCCCATCGATCTGCTGTTTAACAATGCAGGTATGGTACAGACCGGTGAGACCCACAGCTTTGACTACGAACAAGACTGGAAGCGGGTAATAGATGTAAACATCTACGGGGTAGTGAATGGCGTACACGTGGTCTACCCCCAGATGATTGAGCGGGGTGAAGGTCACATCATAAACACTGCTTCAATTGCGGGGTTGTTTCCCATGTCGGGGCAGATTTCTTATGTGACCAGCAAATACGCCGTGGTTGGCCTTTCGCATGCCCTGCGGGCTGAGGCAGCTGCCCATGGGGTCAATGTCACAGTGGTCTGCCCGGGCATTATTCAGACCCGCATGCGTACAGAAATTCCGGTGCGGGGTTTAGACCCTGAAAAGCTGCGTGAGATTCTGCCCGAGGGTATGCCCGTCGATCAATGTGCTGATGAAATCATCAAGGGTGTGCAGAAAAACGAGGGTACCATCGTGGTCACCCCCATGGCCCAATTGCTCTGGCTTACAGAGCGTTTGAACAGCGATCTGGGTATCTGGCTCAGTGAGCAGCTGCTGAACTATATTCGTACAAAGACAAGTTGAGTAGCCTGCACATTTGCTTTATTCTTGACCCTGAAAGCGTCGGCTGAATATCAATAGCTTATGAAAACCTTTACTATCTTTGTGACTCTCTTATTTTCTGGCATTGGCCTCTGGGCTCAACCCGCACCATCGAGAAATGTGATTATCGAAAGCCAGAAGTATCACTATGATGAGTTATGCGATGGTTCAAAGATCGATAAGTCACTTTTTAAAGATATGAAGTGGTTTAACCGGCGCTCGAATGTTCTAG
>CAZHLC010000061.1:0-11134 GCA_964532545.1 uncultured Leptospiraceae bacterium
TATCTAAATACGCCCTCTGAATCTACTGCTTCTTTGTAGTGTTGTAGACCGCAATCTTTGTGGGTGAAGTATTGCCAGCCGTCTGGTAAATATAATTCTTCTTTACCGAAAGCGCAGTTGAGCTGCCACCCCAGCTTGATTCAGTAGCTACCGCATTGGCAGTGGTCAAATTGGTAAAGTTAGCGCAATCTGCTGTATTCTGCCCTGTTACCCAGTAGGTCACTGTGATTGGCGTGGTATACTCTATGTCGAAACATACAGTCACCGTTGCGGCGGTATAACCTGTGTAGGTGCCGTTCTTAGTGTTTGTACCAACATAGAAGGTTGAAGCCGGTGGGGGGGCAAAGCCGCTGCCATGATAGAAAAGAGCCTTGAATTGATCGTTCGAAATTGTAGACCCATTGCCGGTCGGCAGTGAATCACCGCTGTCAAAACCCATCAGCAGCTGCATTGAGCTATGGGGGGTTGTGGTTTTCAGACCTTCAATTCTAATGTGTTTGGCCCCGCTACTAACGGTACAAACTTCTTGGCCCCCTGAAATGTCGGTATTGGGGGTCGTTTCGCACTCTGCAGGCAGAACTTCGGTTGTTGCTGCGGCTTCAGCCTCATCTTCAGTCACATTTTCGCAGGCGATGGCGAAAGACATGATCATTAAAAAGTAAATTGTTTTTTTCATTTACTGTCTCCTTTTTGATATTGATAATCATTCTCAATAAGTGCATAAAAAAATCAGCCTATGGCCATGGTCATAAGCTGCCTTTGTTCTTGGTGCTCAACAAAGCGGGCCTTAACTTCAAAAACCTCTTCGATATTTGTTTCGGTGAGAACCGCATGCGCCGGGCCAAACTGTACCAGTCGCCCCCGGTTTAAAATTGCGATAAAATCGGCGAAGGCATGGGCCAGATTTAAATCATGTAAGATGGCAAATACGCCCAACCCCTGTGAGCTCAGTGTTTTAGCCAATTTCAGCAACTGATACTGGTGTTTTAGATCAAGGCTGGCTATGGGCTCATCAAGCAGCAGATATTGTTTTTGTTCGGCCGATGAGCGCAGCTGTGCAAGGCAGCGGGCCAGCTGTACCCGTTGTTTTTCACCGCCAGATAATGTATGATAATAGCGCTGATGCAGATGGCCGATCTCGCATTCAGCCAGCGCTGAGGGAACCAGGTCTGCGGCAACGGCCTCTTCAACATGGTAGGTGCCCATCGAAACCACCTCTTCAACAATAAAAGGAAAAACCAGCTCATGCTCTTGGGGCAAGACCGCCCGGCGCCGGGCCAGCTCGAGGGGTGTATAGTTGCCCAGAGGTTTGTCATCGAGGCTGATAGTACCGCTCTGGCAGGGCAGTTCAGCACTTAGATGACGCAGCAGAGATGATTTGCCCGCACCATTAGGGCCAATGGCCACTGTGAAAGAGCCATGCTCAATCTCTAATGAGATATCTTTAAGAATCTGCTGTTTTTTCACCCTGTAAGAGAGGTTCTCTACTTTAAGCATTGCCGACCCTCACACGGTTTCGATAGACCAGCCAGATGAAGAAGGGCGCGCCGATCAAAGATGTTACCACACCAAGGGGAACCTCAGTAGGTGCAACCAGGGTGCGCGCCAATAAGTCTGAAAAGATCAGTAGCAGGCCGCCCAAAAGGGCAGCAGCGGGCACCAGATAGCGATGATCGGCGCCGATGCTGAGGCGCACAAGGTGGGGAGCCACCAACCCCACAAAGCCTACCATACCCGAGACACAGACGGCTGCGCCGGTGGCCAGGCAACTCAGCAGAATAATTAAACGTTTCGTTGTCTCAACATTGATGCCTATGTGAAAGGCCACGTTATCGCCCATGGCCAGGGCGTTGAGGCGCTTGCCCAGTAGTACGAGCAGACCAGTGGATATTAGAATAATTGGGCCCACCAGATATACCGACTTCCAGGTTGCGCCTGAAATGCTGCCGAGCATCCAGAACGTAATGCTGCGTAGCTGGGCATCATCTGAGAGAAAGATGAAGATACCGACGATGGCCGATGAAAGGGTGCCCAGGGCAATGCCCGCGAGCAGTAAAGTGGTCATGTCGGTAAACTTGCCGGTTGTGGCCAGGCGATAGACCAGCATGGTCGAAACAGCGCCACCAAGAAAGCCAAAGACTGGCAGAATATAGTCAACATTGTTGGCGAACCAGCTGCTGGCCATGATGGTGGCCGAGAAAAACAGCAGGCTTACGATACCCACCATGGCGCCGCTTGACACACCGATAATGCCCGGGTCAGCCAGCGGGTTTTTGAAAAGCCCCTGCAGGCTGGCCCCAGATACTGCGAGAGCTACACCAACCAGAATGCCGAGAAATACTCTGGGGGTACGAATTGACAGCAAGATGGCTTCTTGCTGGTCAGTAAACGGCGTGACCAGTTCGAGATTGACTTTTTTGGCCAGAATGGCAAGGGTTTCGAGGGGCGATATGGTGGTAGCCCCGATACCTACTGACAAGATAAAGGTTGCGGCAAGTAGAGACGCTGCCGTAAATAGAAAGGTTAATCTTTTCTGCCGCAATACCATTTGAATTTACTTATCTGTCAGCTTGTTTGAAAGTTCGGTCGTTGCTTCACCGAGACGGCCACCGAAGCCAAGCAGCAGCAGATCATCCATGGTGATGATATTTTTGTTTTTACCTGCAGGGGTCAGCGAGAGGCCTGGCAACTGCCATACACCTTTTGGCCCACCGAGGCTTTGCACACCTCGATCGAGCATCAGCACGGTATCAGGGGCTGCCTTGATCACGGCTTCGGGCTGCATGGGTTTAAAACCGGTAAAACTGGCAGCTGCATTCTGGCCACCGGCCAGCTTAATCATCTCGTGTGCAGCCGTGGCCCGCCCCGAGACCATCAGGGTTTTATTGCCCCGGGCATAGATAAACAGTACGCGGGGCTTCTTTTTCAGTTTGGCAAGCTTGCGCTGGTTTTTGGCCAGCTTTTTCTTGATGCCGGCAATGAGAGCCCGGCCCTTTTTTTCTTTGCCCAGTACTTTGGCAATCTGGCTTATCTTTTGATAGGCGCCCTTGACCGAGGGGTTGTCATCTATTTTGATCTCCTTTACCCCCGCGTCAGCGAGCTGCTCATAGATGTTGGGTTGTTTTGACTGGCTTGAAGCCAGCACAAGGTCGGGCTTCAGTGAAAGAATACCTTCAGCTGAGAGACGCATCCAGTAGCCGACCTTGGGCAGTTTCTTCGCCGAGGTGGGGTAGATGCTGCTGGTGTCGGTGCCCACTACTTTTTTTATTTCATCCAGCTGGTATACAATCTCTGTAATGCTGCCACCAACTGTGACTATACGTTTGTATGATGCCGCATGGGCAGAACCTGCCCATAGCAGCAGTAGAATCATAAGTCTTTTCATTTTTCACCTCTTAGAATTTGTGTCAGGGCTTCGTCTTTGATGGCCCCGCTGTCAAAATAGAGTTTTACGATTTCTCTGTGGCCATCTGTAGCCGAAATAGACTGATCATTAAGTAGATAGACATCGGTACACTTTTCTTCTTTCAGATGCAGATTGAAATCGGGATCTAAAATATTGAACCAGCCGCGTGCATCGACGACCCGCTCAATCTTGCCGGTAAAATACTGATCGCAACCAAAGCTGCTCACCTGAACAGAAATCTGTTGATCAGTTTTAGCAAGGCCCTCAATGAGTTTGCGGGTGGCGCGTTGGGCCAGCTTTGTTTTTATATCTATTTGTATGCCAGTTGCGCCTGGCTTTTTAAAGGTCTTCAGTGGTTCTTCGCCATGCTTGAACTGAAAAAATGGTTCGAGAGCAGCATCTTTTAAAAAGAATTTTACCACAGAATCGCCGTACCAGTCATACAGTTGAACCGAATTTCTGCCCTCTTTTTCTACCAGATATATAACCGCGATCAGATCTCGATGAATGTTTACTTTTGATTGACCAATGCTCAGAACGATATTCTTCTCATCGAGGGTCTCAACCGTTATTCTGCCGGTAAGCTCATGAACCGCAAAATCATTGCGGGTTATAGCGGTCTGCTTCTCTAGCGCGGCCAGCTCTTGAAAAAGACCTTCGACATTCTGCAATCTGGTGGTTTTTTCTTCGAGGGGTAGCAGTTCGGCCTCGCTCGAACCAAGATCGGCGGCTACGTTGCGCAAATAGGCTTTGGGGCTCTCTTGCCGAAAAAGCTTGAGCTTGCGCGCTAAATCAGTTTGTACGGGCATTGAACTCATAGTTTGTGCGCAACTGAATGGGCCTTACCGCCCTCGCCACCAAGATGGGTAAGCTGCTTCAGGTCTTCGGCCACAGCAAAGGCAGCGCCAAAGCCAATTACGAACAGACCACTTGTGGGTGAGATTTTAAATAGTCTGAAATCGGGCATCTTCATCATATGTGCAAAAGAGGCACCAAATTTGGCTTCTAGAAGTTTAGCGCCGGCTTCGAAACCGCTGTCTTCACGTTCGATCAGGGTGGTTTCGCAGCTGTAGGTCAGTCTTTTGCGGGCGAAAATATGGTCTGCCTTGCTTTCGTCTTCAACGAACAGTACGCTGGCTTTTTTGGTGTGAAACATATTGCTGGTATGCTTTGATAAGCCGCTGATAAAAACATAGAGGTTGTTGTTTTCATCATGGGCAAACGGGGCATAGCTGGCATTGGGGTTGCCTGCTTCATCGACCGTTGCCAGGTTCATGCTCTGAAAGCCTGAAATAAATTTTTCGTAAACTGTCTGTGCTTCTTCAATTTTGCTTTGTGTTTTCATTCTCTGTCTTCTCCTGTTTGGGGTTATTTTGTAGTTTAGCATTGTATCTAATCTCAAGACCTGCAAAAAAACTGCGGGGCACCACCGGCAAATAGGTGGCGTTGCCTTCATTGAGCAGATTCTCTGCCCGGCTGAAGACTATAGTGTCGAAATCAGTTTTCAAGTAGGGTCGCAGGTTGAGAGAGGCCCTCGCATCCCAGTAAACATAGGGTTGAGCGAAGATGATCTCGTCTTGTTGAATCTGGTCTTCGTTAATATTAAAGGGGCGCCGGCCCACAAAACGGGCACTGCTGCTGAGTGCCAGGCCGTATTTACGCAGGTTATACTGTAATGACAGTGAGCCCCGGTGTTTTGGCCGGCCGGGCAGGGGCGTATTGGCAGATTCATCAATGGCGTCGGTGTAGGTGTAGCTGGCGATGAATTTAAAAGAAGCAAATCTGATTCGCAACTGGTTCTCAACACCCTGGGTCAGGGCATTTTTTACATTAATATAGCTGTATAGGGTGAGGCTACCGGCTGAGCCCTGCTCTAAGATCTGGGTATCAATGAGGTTTTCAAGTTCATTTCTGAAATAGCTGCTCTCGAGAGATAACCACTTAAAAGGCCTTACTTCTAGACCACCGGTGATGTTCTGGCTGCGCTCTGGTTTCAGGTTGGTATTGCCCTGAACACGGTAGCCAACGCCGGGGTTCTCAAAGACCAGATAGAGCTGCCTGAAATCAGGGGCCCTGAAACCCCAGCCATAGCTGGCCCGTGAGATGACTTTATCTTTAACAAAGTCAAAGCGGCCTGCAATTTTGGGTGCTACGTTCTGGCCAAACTGTGAGTCGTAGTCATAGCGTACCCCGGGTACCAGGGTGCCGTTGTGCTTCTCAAAAATCAGCCATTCGTCTTGTGCATAGCCGGCCCCGCGGTAGCGTTCTCTATTCTTACCATCAAGGCGGTCAGACGAAAGTAGTTCGGCAATACCGTTGCCCCCCAGAGTCATCAGGTGATTATCGAGAAACAGAAATGTATATTTTAAATTTGCTTCTGAGGTCTGATCGATAGTTTCTTCGTAGGTGTCGGTAGTCTCACGACGCTGGTCTTGCAGATACTGGCTTCGAAAATAAAAGTAAGAGCCTGATAAAGAAAGTTTTGATGAGCTGAACTCTTTGTCATAGCTGAGCACTGACTGTACTTCTTCATCAAGGTTGGTAATATCATAAATGGCTGAGGTTGTACTTTCATCAATGGTTTCAGTTTTGTTCTGCCGGTACTCGCCCCTGATGGTATACGTGGTTTTCTTGTCAGGCAGCCACTGCGATTTATTACCGATGCTATAACGATAGAATTTAGAGCCATCTATTTCGATGTCTTCTGGTTTTAAGTCAAAAGCATCGCGGCGGCGGTAACTGCCAAAGAAGCGGGTGGTAAAATGCTCATAGGCGAGGCCGAACTGCGCACGCGAGTCGATTGCATTTAGAGTGCCGTAAGATGCACGGGCCGATGCCTCTACCGGGTTTTTGGTTTTTTTAGTGATGATATTGACTACACCACCCATGGCATCTGCGCCATAAAGAGATGATGAGGCCCCTTTTACAATTTCAATACGCTCAACGTTTTCAAGCGAAAAGCGTTCAAGGTCAACAGTGCCTGCGACACGACCATTGACCCGCTGGCCATCAATGAGCACCAGGGTATACTTCGAATCAAGACCCTGAAGTGAAAGGGTGCGGCCTTCAAAGCCCCGCTCTAAAACTACCCCTGCCTGATTTTCAAGAATATCAGCCACTGATTCGGCCGATGCCCTCTTGATGTCTTCACGAGTGATCACCTGAGTGGTGATGGGCACGTCGAGTACGTCACGTTCGGTGCGGGTGGCGGTTACTACCACTTCTGCATTATCTTCTGCAAATAAAGCAGCAGGCATAAGTAATAATATGAACAGTCGCTTTTTCATGGGGCGGCTACAGCGGCCCACTTAAAGCTTATGTAAGCTGATGTGCCATTATCGTTGTAGTAACTGGTAGTTTGCAGCTTGTAGTAATTGCCGGCTGCATCGGTGATATAGTAGAACTGGTCGCGGGCATCGAGTTTATGGGTTGAACTATCATAGGTAAACCAGCAGCTGGTGGCCGTAAAATCGTTAAGAAACTGGTAGTTTACCCCATCTGTGGTATAGCAGGCCCCGGTATGGGCCATGGTGAAATTGGCATCGCTGCTATAGCCACCGGCGGTAGCCTGGGTAGTACCCGAAAAACCTGCCGCGCCGCTAATTAATTTCAAAGAGCCAGCCCCGGGGCCGCTGACGCCACCATTTAGCTTAATACGAAATCTCTTGAAGCCCAGATCCCATGCTGCTGAGGTAGTGGGGCTGGCTACGCTCACTGCCGAATTAGAAGAGAGTGAAAAGTAGACCCAGTCTGCGGCGCTGGTGGCCTTTACGCAGGTAGAGTTGATTGAGCCATTGGTTTGACTATTTGCGCTCTTTTCTTTCTGGCAAAGCGCCCCCGGGTCAGTTGCGAATTCATCTTCGGCGTTGCCCACTAAAATCGCGGCGCAATTGGCAGATAGCCCCGCTATCAGCAGAATTGATATGATATTGATTCTCGTTCTCATTTGCAATTGAGACTCATTCTCAATTAAGATTCAGTGGGTCAATGAGTTTTTGTTCGTAATTAGAAAAAAGTGATATTGAGAATCATTCTCAATAAGGCTTGACCATCTGAATTGCCTGAATTTTACATCCGCCATAACGAAATGGCCTTTTAGAAAAAGGAGGGGCTTATGAAAGAGAGATGCCAGCAGGGGCGCATCGCCCAGGGGCGAGAAACCCTGATTAATCAGTGCAGCTGCGGAAGTATTCATTTGAACGTGCGAAATGTGACAGTGAGGCTTGAGCGCGAAGCCTTTGACCGGCTTTGCCGGGTGGTTTTCGCTGAAATTGAGCAGAGAGGCTGTAGTTGCGATGCCATGATGCTTGAGGTGGGTCTAGTAACTCTGAAATTAACCAAGGGTACCTTTAGCGATTTCGCAAATACCCTGAGACTTTCTCAGCAGGTGATGGCGGGGGTTATTGAGTGAGGGGGGCTAACGAAACCATTGAGCTGAACCCTGAAGGTTTAAAACAGCTGCAGGGTGCTCTTGCGATGCTCTTGGTTGAGAGCCAGCCCCCAAAGGCCGTGGTCGTCAATCTTTACAATGTCAAACAGGTCACCGAGGCCTGCCTGCCCGTGCTGCTGAATTTTTTTCTGCAGCTTAAAAAAAGACAAATTGAGGTTAGTTTTATCTCACCGCGAACCGAGTTGGTTACTCTTTTCACAAGGCTCAAGTTATTTGAGATTTTTCCTATGTATTTTAACCGAGAAGAACTTCTATTTAATCAGAGAATTGCCGTGTAACAAATACCCATTGTTATATGCACCTGAGGTTGATTTCGGGTGGATATTTAAATTGTCGAAGCCCTCTGAGTGTTTTAACATGGTGTTAGACATGTATTTCTATGACGTTAACCCAGATTAAATATGCACTTGCTGTAAGCAAGCACGGTAGCTTTGCCCGTGCGGCTGAGAAAAGCCATATTGCCCAGCCCACGTTAAGTTTGCAGATCAAAAAACTTGAACAAGAGCTGGGGGTCGAACTGTTTGATCGCAGTAAAAACCCTATTGAATCTACCCGGGCAGGCAAAGAGTTTATAGAGCAGGCGGGTTCAGTTATTCATGAGGCCAATAAGCTCGAGGGTATTTTTCGCAGCGATCAAGAAGAGTTAACAGGGATTCTTAAAATCGCCATTATTCCCACCGTGGGTACGTATCTGTTGCCTTTAATAATTTCCCCTCTAAGAGAGAAGTATCCAAAAATTGACTTCGAATTTCTTGAGCTGCCCACCAGGCAGATTGTAAACGAACTTAACAACGAAGAAATTGATATCGGTATAGCGGCCACCCCCCTTGAAACCGGCCTCGAAGAAATACAGCTTTATTATGAACCCTTTGTGCTCTATTCAAGCGAAGACCATAAGGTCGACCAGCAAGAATACAGCGAAGAAATGCTTAATCAGTTTCCTTTATTGATCTTAACCAACGAAAACTGTTTTCGCGGCCAGGTGCTCAAACTCTGCCCCCGCTCGGGTACATCGAGAATCGAATGCAGCTCTTTAGAGACTATTATCAGGTTGGTCGATGCCAATGTAGGGGTGACTCTGATACCCCAGCTCTATGCCGACTTCAGCACTCATTTGAAAAAATCGCAGTTGGTAGAGCTGGCCAAACCAGTGCCCTCGCGCGAGATCAGCCTGCTCACCAGGGCCAGCTTCTACAAAAAAGAACATCTGCGTGCTGTCAAAGAGGCTATTCTTGAGGTCATTCCACCTGAAATGCAGACGGTGAAAGATAAACGTATTCTGGGCATTGACGATATTTAAGCCATAGCTTCTGGCTATAGCATGATTTAGAAATGCTATTTTTCAGTTTTTAGATTCTTTAATACTCTCTTAGCAAGACTGCCAAACAATAAGGCAGATTAGAAAATGTTAGGAGATAAAATGAGCAACATAAACACTGCAGTTCCTGAATTTAACACAACTGCCTATCACAACGACGACTTCAAAGAGATCAGCTCGCAAGACACAAAAGGAAAATGGTCAGTTTTCTTTTTCTACCCTGCTGATTTTACCTTCGTTTGCCCCACCGAACTCGGAGACATGGCCGATGTCTACGAAGAGTTTCAAAAGCTGGGGGTAGAGGTCTACTCGGTATCGACAGACACCCACTTCACCCACAAGGCCTGGCATACCGCCAGCGATACCATTAAGAAGATCAAGTTTCCCATGCTGGGTGACCCTACCGGTGCCATCAGCCGTGGTTTCGGTGTAATGATCGAAGAAGAGGGCCTGGCCCTGCGCGGCACCTTTGTGGCAAATGCAGAGGGCGTGATCAAGATTGCTGAAATTCATGACCTTGGTATTGGCCGCTCAGCCAAAGAGCTGCTGCGCAAAATCAAGGCTGCCCAGTATGTTGAAGCCCATGACGGCGAAGTATGCCCTGCCAACTGGCAGCCAGGTGAAGAGACTCTCAAGCCTGGTTTAGACCTGGTAGGCAAAATCTAACTTTGGCAACAAGGGGCCGGGCCTCAGGGCCCGGTACCCCGCCAATTTTAAGGAGTTAAAAAATGATTGATAAACAAATGAAACAACAGTTGAAACCCTACTTCGAGAAGCTGCAGAACAATGTAACTCTTGCGTATTCGAACGAAGATCATGTCAAAAAGGCTGAGCTATTAGAGATGCTTACTGGTCTGGCTGAGATTTCAGACAAAATCAGCCTAAAAGAAACAACTGGCCAGCTGCGCTCAGGCGCGAGTTTTGCTGTCACTAACGAGCATAACAGCGGGGTTGTTTTTTCGGGTATACCCGGCGGTCATGAATTTAATTCTTTGATACTGGCTATTCTGCAACAGTCGGGCCATGAGATTAAACTCGATAAGGCTCTGGTCGACTTTATTCAGTCTATTGATGACGAATTAAACTTTGAAACCTATGTATCATTAAGTTGCCACAACTGCCCCGACGTGGTGCAGCTGTTAAACCAGATGGCGGTACTGAACCCCAAAATCAAGAACGAGATGATTGACGGGGCAGTGTTTCCTCAATTGATAGAAGAAAATGAAATTCATGGTGTGCCCACGGTTTTTCTGAATGGCAAGAGCTTTGTGACTGGTAAGGTCGATGTTGCCACCATTCTTGAAAAGCTGAATCAGCTGAATCTAAGCCAAAAGGCGGCGGAACAGGCCGAGGCCCCTGATGAGGCCGAGCAGAAAACCTATGACGTAACTGTAATCGGTTCTGGCCCTGCCGGCATTGCCGCCTCAGTGTATGCAGCCCGCAAGGGTTTTGAGGTGCTGCTCATTGGTGATCGTATTGGCGGCCAGGTCAGAGACACTATGGATATCGAAAACTTCATTTCGAATATCAAAACTACCGGCCCGGTTTTATCTGATGATCTTGAAAAACATTTCAAAGACTATGAGAACATCGAGAATCGTAACTTCATCAAGGTCACCGAAATCGAAGAAGGCAAACCCCATACTCTGGTTTTACAAACTGGCGAGCGGGTGCAGAGTAAAACCATGATTATCGCTACGGGCGCCAAGTGGCGCGAGCTTAACGTGCCCGGCGAGCGCGAATACATTGGCAAGGGCGTAGCCTACTGCCCCCACTGTGATGGGCCATTCTTTAAAGACAAAGACGTAGCGGTGATCGGCGGTGGCAATTCCGCTGGCCAGGCCGCGATGTATCTTTCGCGTTATGCCTCGCATGTGCATCTGCTGGTCCGCTCCGGCAGTCTGGCGGCATCGATGTCGAGCTATCTGTCGAGCCGGCTCGAAGCCGATCCGCGCGTCAC
>CAZHLC010000062.1:0-11093 GCA_964532545.1 uncultured Leptospiraceae bacterium
GGTGTCAGCGACCGCCGGCAGAGGTAACTTCTTGATTTCAGCCAGAAGTGGTTTAATGTCTTTGCCAGCATCAATCAGCTTCAGAGCTTCATCGTGACTGAGCCCGCCCAGCTTTTCTACCGTAGATGCAAGGTGCTCTTTTTCTTTGTCAGAAACACTGCCGTCTGCCCATGCAACAGCGGCGATAGTTTTTACTATGAGTTCTTTTTGTGCCTTTTCCATATGGCTCCTAAATGATGAAGCCCGCTGAGAACTCAAGTTTATTTTTCAGGCTTAAAACCCGTAACCGCAGAAGCGCAGCCAAAAAAAAGCCTGTGATAGGTGGTCTTGAGACCCTGCCCCTCAAGAGTGCTTTGAAAGTCGCGGCAGTTACCGAATTTTTCGCAGTAAATGCCCAGCATACGGTAGTCATTAGAGTTGCCCTTAAACAACCAGCCTATTATGGGTATAAGCCTCTGCAGATAGAACATATAGAGCAACCGCAGTATGAATGCTGATGGTTTTGAAATCTCAACAAAAGAAAAAACCCCGCCGGGTTTGAGCAGATGCTGCACCACCTGACCCAGCTTAGCCAGCTGTTCTTTGTTAAATGTTTTCAGCCCATATGAGCAGACAATGAAATCGGCCTCACCACCAGGCAGCTTCTCAGCCAGAATGTCAATCTCACGCATCTCAACATCAAAGGGTTGCCGCGCCCCTGCAATGCGGGCCCGACTGGTCATGGCATCTGATAAATCGATGGCCACTAGCTTTTTGAGAGAGGGCAGCACTTTACCCAGAAAGGGCCAGAGCTCACCCATACCGCTCATCAAATCACAGCCCTGATCTAAACCCTCTCTCACCGGCAGCAGCTGAACACACTGGCGTCGCCAGCGCCTGGCAAAACCAAACGAAGAAATTGTATTGGTAATATCATAGGTTTTTGACATACTGTTAAACAGCGACTTCACATATTCGGGGCTGTAGATTTCGTTCTGGTTTTTTTTCTGCATTTTGCTCAAATTAATTGACACTCGCAGAGTGCTTTTTATCAGGCTGTATGTCAATTCTAAAGAAAGCAGCTATTGGTTTGCTGGTAATAATCGGTATCTTTCTGGTAGTGGGCCTGTTTCTACCCTCAAAATATCAGGTTGATAGAGAACGTGTTATTGCCCAAGAAGCCAGTGTTTTATTCGGCCTGGTGCACGATCTAAATAAATGGAAAGAGTGGAGCCCGTGGATCAAAGAATACCCCAACGACAACCACACCTTCAGCGCAAACTCGGTGGGCCCAGGTGCCTACTACACCTGGAAAGGTGAAGAAACCGGTGAAGGCAAACTTGAAATCGTTTCAAGCACTGCAAACAAAGCCATAAAAACAAAATTGGCCGTTAAAGACCGGGGCACCGGCATCGGTGACTGGTCGTTTACCGAGAAAGATGGTAAAACAACGGTAGTGTGGAGCTTTAAGGGCGACAATGGCAACAACATCATTGGCAAATACTTTGGCTTAATGATGGATGGTATGCTGGGCCCGTATTTTGAACGGGGTCTGGCCAACATTGAACAAGTGGCATCTAGTACTAAGTAGTCTTTGTTTTCTAGTTCTATGTAGCTGTGGTCTCGCAGACGGCCAGCAGCTTTATACTGCAGCCGAAAAGGGTGACCTCGCTGGTGTAAAGGCGGCCCTGCAAAAGGGTGCACTGGTTGACTATTACAGGGGCGCAAAGGTTCTTGATTTGACCATTTATCGCACCCCGCTGCAGATCGCGGCAGCCAGAGGCCATCTTACGGTTGTCAAACATCTGGTTATCAGTGGCGCAAAGATAGATAAGGCCTCAAAGCCAGCCCGAGAAACACCGCTTATGAAGGCCAGCGCAGCTGGCCATGTCGATATCGTAAAATTTCTTCTCAGCAAAGGCGCGAAGATCGACGCCCAGACGAAATGGGGCAAGACTGCTCTGATGTGGGCCTCTCAATATGGTCGCATGGCCGTTGTTGATGTTCTTACCAGGGCCGGGGCCGACCCGACCATCAAAGACAATAAGGGTGACACCGCCCAAAGTCTTGCTAAGAAGCCAAGGCCTGGTCGCAACCAGCTGAAAAGTCTCAGAAAAAAGTAATAACCCTTTTCAGATTGAATCACAACCGCGACTGGGCTCTACCCCATGATTAACGGTTCGCATGTTCATTTTGATTTTCAGCCGGGCCGTGTGCTTGCACGTAAGTACAAGATTGTAAAAAAAATCGGCGGCGGGTGGGAAGGTGAGGTCTACCGACTGCGCGAAATCGACACCGGCATAGACCGGGCTGCCAAGTTTTTCTACCCCGATCGTAACCCTAATAACCAGACACTGAAGCGCTATGCCAAAGTGCTGCACAAACTGAATAGCTGCCCCATCGTCATAAAGTATTACACACAAGAGACTATTCAGTTTAAGCGCCAACCAGTTAAATTCATGGTCTCTGACTTTGTTGAAGGCGAGCAGTTGAATTCATTTCTGCAGAGGCAACCGGGCAAACGTCTGCCGCCATTTCAGGCGGTACATCTTCTATATGCTCTGGTTAAGGGTGTTGAAGAGATTCACCAGCAATACCAGTACCATGGCGATCTGCATTCTGAAAACATCATCGTACAGAAGAGTGGCCTGGGCTTTGATCTAAAGCTGCTCGATTTTTTCAGATGGCACCGCTACCGCCTCAAAGAAAATAAAGCTGAAGATGTAGTTGATATGATTCGTATTTTCTATGAGTGCATGGGTGGGGCCAAATACTATAACAAACAACCAAAGGCCGTAAAACAGATCTGCCTGGGCCTCAAACGATCACTTATACTCAAAAAGTTTCGTAATGCCCGCGCTCTGCGCAAACACCTTGAGACCATGCACTGGCAGTAGTCAGTTAACTTTTACCCGAAACTTCTCTTCGTTTTTGTGCTCGAGATAGAACTTGACCATGGTTTTCACATAGTCGAGAACCCGGGGGCACTCTACCCCACTGCCAGCGAGATCGCGCAGGGTATTGGTGCAGTCATATTCAACCGGGTGGCGCAGATAAAGTACACTTTCTATTGGTATACCCAGCAGCTTTCGCAGAGGGGCCGCACCGAGGGCCCCCTCGATCAGCCAGTGGGGCACAGCCCAGTCAGGGCGATGGCCGATAATCTCTTCGCTGAACAGACTGTAGAGATCGCGGGCCTTGAGGGGGTGTGGGTCTGCCAGGGCATAAGTGGTACCCTCATTACCTTTTTTCAGCCACAGAGCAAATGAGCCATCGACCACATAGTCAATGGGCACAATGTTAAAATAGGCATCAGATTCACCAATGAAGGGCAGCGGCATACCCATATTGAAACTATCAAGCCACTTCATGATAAAATAGGGGCCATCAAACTTCTGGGTTTCACCGGTTTTTGAATCACCTACTACAATAGAGGGGCGAATAATAATCGTGGGTATTTTATCAAAACGTTTACGCACTTCAACCTCAGCCTCATGCTTGGTTTCTTCGTAAAAGTTTTTATAGCTCTGGCCTTTCTGCAGCTCATCTTCATAAACCCGGCCAATTCGTTTGCCGGCTACATAACAGGTAGAGTAATATACCAGCTTATTCAGCTTTTTACACTGCTCGGCGAAATCGAGAATAAAGCGGGTACCGTCGACGTTGACTTTCCAGGCGAGCTCTTCAGGCACCGAAAGATCATAAACTGCGGCCAGGTGAAAAATGTCGGTGGTTTCACTGGCCAGGCGGTCATAGGTGCTGGTGGGCAGGGCCAGCTGCATATCAGTGATATCACCACTGAAAATCTCAAAACTGGCATGGTCATAGCGGGCCTCAATTTCTGCAATGTCGGCCTCGGCCTTGGCCCGCATGTTTTCTTGTATCAAAAAGAAGAAGTGGGTTGAGGGGGCATCTGCCAGAATCTTGTAAACAAGCCGTTTACCAATAAACCCCGGAAAGCCCGTAAAAAAAACCGATTTTTCTCTAGCCATGTAAGTATCCTCTCAATGCATCAGTATAATAGCACCTGTTGCAGTAGGCGTCCTCAATTATCTTTCGATACCGCTTAGCAAGAAGTTTCGTACAGTGGGGATATTAGAATTGCAGAGAAATCAAGAAACTTCAGGGGCGGGTGCAATAGACCCGCCCCTGAAAAACATTTAGCAGGCCAGATTAATCTTTAGAGAAGAGATAGTGGTTAACCATCCACTCTTTGCCTTCTCTGGTTTTAAACAGCTCAGAAACGGCCATAAAGAACACCCGCCAGTACTGAATCCACTTCGAGTAGTCGGCGCCATATTCTTTTTCAAAAATAGGTTTGATTTGAGGCATGTTAGCATCCATCTTATCTAACCATGCTTCGGCTGTTTTATGGTAATGTGTACCTGATACCACCCAGTGCTTCTCTACTTTCAAGGGGGCGCACATGTAGTGCATCAGATGATTTGAAGGCATGCGGCCACCTGAGAAGAAGTAGCGGCCCATCCAGTCGGTTTCGTCGCTGGTTTCAAAGTCATATGCAAAGTCTTTATGAGTAAAAATGTGAATGAACAACTTACCATTCTTTTTCAGAAAGCCAGCCAGCTTATGAAAAAGCTTTTCATAATTTTTCATGTGTTCAAACATTTCAACAGAGACAATACGATCGAACTTTTTATCAATGGTGAACTTGTTCATGTCTTTGGTAATCACTTTTACATTGTTGAGACCACGGTCTTTCAGTTTCTGTTCGATAAAGCGGCGCTGCAGCGAAGAGTTTGATACAGCGGTAATTTTTGCTTTTTTAAAACGTTCGGCCATCGACAGGGTTAAAGATCCCCAGCCGCAGCCCAGTTCAAGAATGTGCATACCATCGGCCAGCTGGGCCCGCTCGATGGTCATATCAAGCATCAACTTTTCTGAATCATCAAGATTCTGTGTTGTATGATCCCAGTATCCGCTGCTGTATTTGAGGTATTTGCCCAGCACGATTTCAAAAAACTCTGGGGGCAGCTCATAATGCTGGTCATTGGCCAGCTGTACCTGTTCAGCAATGGGGCTCTGCTTCAGGGTTTCAATATAGCCCATCAACTTTGCCTGGTTCTGCTCTGCATCACCGCTGTCTTCGATTTTCAGGCGCATCTTATTCAGATGACGAATGCCCATACGAATGGCAAAGTCGGGTAGTAGACCTCTTTCTAATACTTTATCAATCATTGTTTAACCTCTCTTGTTTTCAGAGTGCAAAATCAAATTTGCTCTCAAGTGAATGAAAATTTGTTAAATTGCCGTTGGCCGGCCGTGATAATACGATTTGCACATCATTGATGTAGCGGCGCTGAAAGCCTACTTCGCAATAGACGAGGTAATAGATCCACTTGCGGTAAAACTCGTCATCAAAACCAAGTTTGCTCATTTCAGACCAGTTCTTTTCGACGTTGTCTTGCCACAGCTTCAGGGTCTTGGCATAGTGCAGACCAATGCTCTCTACATCATACACCATCAGATCTGAAGTGCGATCAAGTGAGGCCAGAACCTCTTTCAACGAAAGCAACAACGACCCGGGAAAAATATGCTTCTGGGTGAAGTCGACGTTTTTGAGATAACGTTTGAAGTGCGGGTCAGGAAAGGTAATGGCCTGAAAACTCATCATGCCGCCGGGCTTCAACAGCGAAGCTACCTTCTTGAAGTATGTATCAAAGTACTTGTAACCAAGGGCTTCGACCATCTCAATAGAGACAATCTTGTCATATTGCCCCTCAATATCACGGTAGTCTTTTAACTGTAGATCAATCTTATCAGTTAAGCCTTCTTCTTCGATGCGCTTCTTTGCATAGTTGAACTGTTGCTGCGAGATCGTTACAGTGGTGACCTTACAGCCGTAGTTCTTGGCACAGAAAATGGCATTACCACCCCAGCCACTGCCAATTTCAAGCAGGTGATCATTCGCATTAAGATTAATTTTCTCAGCCAGCAGGCGGTACTTGTTCTCTTGTGAATCTTTCAGTGAGTCTTCGCCCTTGAGAAACACGCCCGACGAATAGGTCATGGTTTCATCAAGCATCAACTCAAAGAACTCATTTGACAGATCGTAGTGGGCGGCAATGTTCTTGCGCGCAATGGCCTTACTGTTGGGGCGCAGCCAGTGTTCAATCTTGTTAAAGATTGAGAGCACATTTACCAGGGTGGCCCGGGTTGCCTGCGAAGAGAAAGTCGGGGCCTTGTCTTGGTTGTCTAAGAACCAGGCCAGGGTTGAAAACAAATCATTGGTTTTGTAATAGCCATGAATGTAGGCTTCTGCAAAGCCGATTTCACCATAGAGAATGGTATAACGAAAGAACTTCGGGTTGACAACCTCGATGCTGCCGTTAACTTCATTGCCGTTGCCAAGTATGGCATACTCACCCGATTCTGGGTAATATACCTTCATGCTGCCATTCTTGCAGCCCTTCAGGGCTGAATAAAACAGCTTTTCATAAAAAGTCTTCTTTTCGCGCAGTTTAAAACTGGCGGTTTTATTTAAGCGCTCGCCAATTGATGTGCTCATGTAGTCTCCTTCAGACTTAGTTTTTTACTTTGTAATTGTTTGTCGCTGGCTTCTTTTTCATAGTAGGGCACACGTTTTAACCAGAGCTTAAGCGCCTGGTAGTGTATGGCCACGATGACCTTCATAGTATACCATGGGTACTTGAGAAAGTTAAACAGCAGTGAACCGTTTGTAATGGCAGATCTCTGCAGCTTCATAAAAGCTTTGAGCTCTTTTTTATTTTTTTTAACGGTATCGATAATAACATTGATCTTTTCAGCGGGTTCACTAAAGACCATTTTGAAATCGGCATCATTTGAGATAAAGGGTGAAACATAGAAATCTTTCTGTACCTGGTCGCGAAAACGGCCATTGTTTCGGCTTAAGATGAAGGGCTTCTGTTCAAGAAAGGTGTTATTGACCTCAGCCAGAACCTTAATAAGCTCACCTTCTTTGTTATAGCAGTAATAGAAGCTGACCGGATTAAAAACATAACCCAGTATTCGAACATTGGTGAGAAGGTAGACTTTATCAATGGCTTCTTTGTGCCCCTGATCTGCGAGATAACTGGTTACTTTCTCTTTGAGGGGCAAATCGTTGTATTTGCCAGAGAATTTGAAATAGTCTTTTTCTCTGAAACTGAACAGGTTAAAGCGCTGGTAAGACAGTGGCCACAGGCGTTTTGCCATGGTGGCCAGCTCGTCAAGATCTAACCAGAACATAAAGACGCTGTAGGTGAAGCTATTATGCACCGGTTCGGTGCGAATATGCCCCACCGAGCCCCTATACAAGCGCGAGTTCAGGGCTTGGTTTGCCACTCAGTAACCTTTCAGAAAGTATTTTTGCCGACCACAGGGCATCTTCATGAAAACCCCAGCGAAAGTAACTTCCGCAGAAATAAACAGGGCCCTGCTCATTGAGCTCGTGCAGGCTCTGCTGGGTTTTATAGGCATCTGTGTCAAACAGAGGGTGATGATACTCAATCTGTCTGATGATTTTGGCCGGGTCAATATCATGGTAGTCGTTAATTGATACCATGTAATCATTTTTACATTTAAGATTCTGCAGACGATTCATGTAATAGACCGTAGCAGTTTTCAGCTCGCCTTCAACTTCTTTGATTTTATAGTTCCACGAAGACCAGACTCTTTTGAGCGATGGCATAGCCGAAGTATCGCTATGCAGAGTAGCGATGTTCTTCTCATACTTGAATTGTTTCAGGTAGACATCTTCGCGAATCAATGGCTGATCAAGCAGAGCGAGGGCCTCATCGGCATGGGCCGCAATGATCACCTTATCGAAGTCATGCTCAGTCTTTGCTGTTTTAATGCGTACCCCGCCATTTTCAAGGCGCTTCACGTTCTGCACCTGTTCATTAATGCGCACGGTATTCGTGAGGTGCATCTGAATCTTCTTCATATAATTGTTTGAACCACCACTCACCGTACGCCAGGTAAAACCATCATAGAAGCCCATGAAACCGTGATTTTTGAAGAACTGAATCAGTGAATGGGCCGGAAAATGCAGCATCTTGTTCACCGGGGTTGACCAAACAGCAGCCCCCATGGGAACTATATAGTTATAGATGAAGTAATCACCGTAACCCTTCTCTTTTAGATAATCAATCAGGGTTATATCATAATCAAGTTTATCAAGGTCTTTAACCGCATCATTGTTAAAACGGTTAGCATCTTTTAAAAACTGCCAGTATTTGCGGCTGAAGATATTTTTGCGCTGGGCAAACAGAGAACTCCAGGTTTTGCCTGACCACTGTAGATCGATGTTCTCGTTGTGAACGCTGAACGACATGTCGCTGGTTTCGGTTTTAACATTAAGTTCTTCAAAAAGCTTTACCAGATTGGGGTAGGTATTGAGGTTGTAGACGATGAAGCCGGTATCAACCGGTACGCGTTTATCACCCTCATAAACATCTACGGTGTTGGTATGCCCGCCAACATAGTTGTTCTTCTCGAATATGGTAATGTCGTATTTATCTTTCAGGTAGTAAGCAGAGCCCATGCCTGCCACACCAGAACCAACAATTGCAAGTTTTTCAGCCATATCAGCCTTCTCCTTTGATCATAGCCTGATAGCCAGAGCCACCAAACTTAATTTTCAGTCTATCAAATCTGTCTTGTATTCTTTTTTCAAAGTTTTTGATTTCGCTCATTTTACGGGGAATAACCAGCGAAACAGCCAGGGTTTCGTAGTTATTGTCGTAGAGCTCTTTTATGATGTCTTGCTCGGGCAGAACGCCACAGAATTTGGCAGAGCGGCCACTCTCTAACACCAGGCCGAAATATAACAGGGCCCCCAGCTCATGCTCATCTTTAGGGTAGACAACTACCAGTTCTTTGGGTTTTTCACCGGTGATGAACTTGTCGATCTTGGTGTGAAAGTAACCAATAAACCAGCGGCTGAAGGCATGTTCATCAGCCACGCTGAGGTAGCCGGCGTTCCAGGCGTTGCCTACCAGGTAGACGTAGTTGAGAATATAAGAGAGAACCCACTCTGAGAAATCGAGTTTTTTGAACTCTTTATTGAATGCCTTAGCCAGAAGATCCCACCGGCCTTCTGCGATGTTTCTTACAAATTCGAGCTGGTCTTTAGTGAACTCATCATGCAGATGCTCATTGAGAATTTCATCGCGGCTGCGCCTTACAACCTGCGAGAGAGTCATGCCCTCATCGAGGGCCTTGTTTACATGGTTAAGAATAAACAAATCTTCGTTGGTGTAGTAGTGATAACCATTTTCGCCAACCTCTGGCTGCAAGAGACCATGGCGCTCTTGCCATTTACGTATTCTGGCCGGCGATAAACCAGTTATCTTGGCCAGATCTTTAATTAAATACTTCATGCTGATGCCTGCCTTCGTTCGAGAATTGATATTACTCTGGCGTGTATTTTTTTCGACCATGGTAAAAGGGTAAATACCAGGGCGGCCAGAATAAAGAGTGTGCCTACTCCGGGCCCGAACAAGAGGGCGATACGATAGTTAACCTCAGGGGCTTGCATAGCCAGGGTCTCATCAAAACCAATTGCTTTGAGACTGAAACCGGCGAGTGCAATACCCAGGGCCTGTGAAGCCTTTGATGAAAGCTTCCAGAACCCGAAATATAGACCTTCGCGTCTTTTGTTACTTTTGATTTGGTCGTAGTCGACTATATCAGCGACCAAAGAATCAAAAAGGATGATAGACCCGACCAGTAGACCACCAATTACAGCAGCTACCAGCGGGCCTACCACCGATCCACTGGGAAAGAGCGGGTATGCAACAACCGTTCCTGCACCCAGCAGAAAAATTCCCCAAAAAGCAGGCCATTTTTTACCATAGTGGCGTGATACCGTTACCCAGAATAGAATCGAGATGCTGATCACAGCCACGAAGACACCCAGTATGTAGATTACTGTTTGTTCTTCTGAGAGATTTAAATAGTTTTCGTAATAATATAACGCAATAGATGAATTCAGAGTGCGCCCCATGGTGGCGACAAAGTAGGCAATCAACAGCGGAATAAACACCGGATTTTTGATCGTCTGCAGGCTGGCCTTCAAAAAGGCTTTAAGAAACTGGCCAAGGTTCTGCTTCAGTTCTTTGACCCGGGCATCGTAGCGATCAGTGGCCATGAAGGTTATCAGTGCAGAGAAGATAACAACCACTGCGATGATGATAGCCGAGTTGCCCTTAGATGTAGCCTGGGCTACTTGCTTGTTGGCTGCCTGGGCCAGCAGAATGCCGGGCATGATAGTTCCCAGTAATAAACCCAGGTTGCCAAAGAGCAGACGAAAGCCGTAGGCCTTGGTGCGCTCATCGGGTTCAGCCGTTAGTTCACCACCCATAGCCGCATGGGGTACGGCAATGATGGTCATGGCTGTTTTTACCAGAATGTAGGTAACTAAGAGATAAACAAATTTTGCACTGGCCGTGAACAGCTCGGGGGGGTTGAATAGAAAAGGAAAGGTTAAGGCCAGCAGACCACCACCCAGTAGAAAGTAAAGACGGCGACGACCGAAGCGCGAGCTGGTTTTATCTGAAACGGCGCCCATGATGGGGTCGGTAAAAGCATCCCATAGCACTGCAAGGGCCAAAGCAAGGCCGGCCAGGCCCGGGTCGAGTTTTACTTCTGAGATATAAAACTTCAGCAGATAGAGCTGCATGAGAATTTCAACAGCTATAATGCCGGTTTCTGCACTGCCGTAGCCAGCGTGCACCCGGGCCGAAACTTTCTGCATGCGGCTCATGCAGGCACCCCTGCGAATAGCCGATCAATCACGCCAGTGCGGTAATCAAAGATGCGCTTCAGTTGGTTTTTGACAAACAGATGATAGGCCAGTGGGGCCACTACACTGCCTCGCGGAAAAAAGTCAACTACGTCGCTGATCATGGTGCCTTCATTAGTTTTTTTGAAGTAGTGATTGTGAACCCAGGTTTTGTAGGGGCCAGCCAGCTGCTCATCGCAGAAATGATAGGGTGGGTTGTAGGCGGTTATTTCAGTTCGCCACTTCATGGGTATTCCCATGAGTTTGATCTGGTAATCGATCAGCAAACCCTTGTGCATTTCGATTGGCACAGGGGTTAAGATCTTGAATTTGAGAAAATCGGGGGTTA
>CAZHLC010000063.1:0-11064 GCA_964532545.1 uncultured Leptospiraceae bacterium
AGGCAAAAGCAACACCGACGCCAAGATCTTCGCAGGGTAGAATCTGCGGCCAGGGTGAGAAACCCCGGCTCTCAACCCGGGTGGTCGCCTTTTTCTTTTTTCTCTTCTTTTTCTTTGCAGAGATTGTACTGCCAACAAAAGCCAACAGAACAAGAATTACCAGCCCACTAATTGTTTTTCGCATCAGCAAGAACCAACCTACCAAATAATACCACCGAAAACAGAATGGGTAGCAGACCAAAGAGTAGAAAGTAGGCCAGATATGGCCTACTCGCAGAACCTGAGTCAAATAACAGGTAATAGGCGCCTAGAATCATAAATATGAACCCGCCAAGAAATACGAAAAAACTGACAGCAAGAGTCAAAACTTCGAGCAGTAGACCAAAGAGCCTGACTTTTGATTCTTTGCCATCGGGTTGTTTAGCTTTAACAAAGAAGCCTGAGAGAATAACCAACCCAATCAAAACTGGCACAATACCAGCCGCGCCCAGTACCGCAATACTATATGGCCCCTGTTGCAGCATGTCACCAGCAAGCCTGAAGATAAAGAAAGCCCCATACCCGAGAAAAGAAAAAGAAAAAATGAAGCGCAGAATCATTTTTTTAGTTTGCTAAAGAGCTTTTCTGCCCTTAGCCAGAAGGGGTGCAACTCGATACCCTTGTCACCGGCATTCTTCATAAGGGCCTCAAAGATCGTTGTAGCAGCCTGCATAGATTCTTTGATTCGGCCACTGCTACGTTCGGCCATGATTTGATCTACCTGAGCATCGAGTCGATCGTCATAAATCTGATGATGCTGCATAACACCACTGGCTACCACTGCGAGACTTGTATATTCGCGTCGCGGTATCTGCAACCCCAACCTTGCATATTCTTTTCTGGTAATCTTATGAAAAAACTGTTCTGCCAGGGCAAGCTCACCCTCTACCCGGTAATGATCGTACCGGTTACCATCAGAGTCTTTAAATTGAATGTCAGCTTCACCGCGTGACTGCCAGTCTTGGCCTGGGTCGTCAAAGTTCACTTTTACCCGGGCTAAAGCAAAATCATCTTCATAACGTACTAATATGATCAGTGCATCTGCCTCAATAACATAGCTTTTGGCAAAGGTGAGAATATACTTCTCACCGATACGGATGACCTTAGACTTGATATTGTCAATCTTACCCTGCCATTCGTCTTCAGCAACGCAAAAGGCCAGCAAAGCCGGGGCCTTTAACTCTTCTTGCCATCTTTCAACCCAGATATTTTTCAATACGAAATTAGGAACATTATAGGCCACCATTGACCTGAATACATCGGCCACTTGGCCAGTTTTGGCCGCTGTCTGTTGAATAAGTTTAAGAAAATCGTTTTCTTCGAGATTAATCCAATCTGAAATTGCAGGAAGCATTTGATCAAACAAAAAAAACCAGCCAGAGAAATCAACGATATTTCAATAAGTGTTTTGCAGGCTCGCCGAAGCTTTAAAATAGTACTTCAATGGGCAAATTCTTATTCTGTCTATTTCTGCTCACAGCACTCTACCCTGCCCGTGCAGCAGCTAAAACAATCGACCTGGCCGCAGGGTCATGGTACGCAGTAGAAGGGCTGTTACCTGCAGAGCCCATCTATTCAGGCGAGGCTAAACCTGTTTCTTTACCTTTTTTTGTTAACACTGATTTTAAGGGTAAGGGTAAGTTTTCTAAAGCCACGTTGTTCACAGATTTTTTGCTCACAGAAGCTGAGCTCACAGAAATAAAGCCCATGGGCCTGTCTCTCAGAGGCATCGGTGAACAATGGCAGATCTATCTTAACGGAGCACTTCTGCAGGGTAACCTGAGCAGCGACGTTGAAAACAGTGCCGTCAAATACCGACGCAACTACGTTATTTCAATACCGCGCAGTTTGCTTAAAATAAAGAACCGTTTGTTGATACAGTTGCAGGGCTACAGCCCGGCAAGCTTTCTCTCAGATAATTTCATACTGGGCCTGAATTCTTCAACGGGTTATGAGGTCGGCCCACTAGATGACCTGAAAAAGCAGCATGATGAAACCTACAAATTCATGCTTTATGCAGTTTATATCTTTTTTGGTTTCTACCATCTGTTTATCTTTGCATTGAGACCAAGAGAGAAATTTAACCTGTTCTTTGCTCTGTTCTCACTGACTTACAGTGCCTATCTAGTCGTGTTTTCTGACAGTATCTTGAATGGCACAGAAGATTCGCGATTCATCTTTCTCTTTGCATATGCGCTGCAACCCCTGGCCATTTCAGCCTTTATTCTTTTTTTTAGATCACTCTTTTTTTCAGACCAGCTGCTGACCTGGCCCGCCCGTGCGGCTCACATATTTAATCTCGTTATTATAGTTTCTCTGTTCATTGCCCCTTATCACCTTTATCAAAGCAGCCTGTTAGTATGGTATGGTGGGGCTGTTATTCAGATCTTTTACATTCTCTATGGCATGATCAAGGCCATCAGGTCAAAGAAAGCTGACTCACACCTGTTTGCCCTGAGTTTTCTGATCATTGGCACCTTTGTTATCTGGGATATCACCGATACTGTCTTTCTGAATACCACAGTGCGCCTGGCCCCCTATGCCCACCTTGCCGTTTTAATGCCCATCATTTTCTTTCTGGCGCGCAAGTTTGTGCGAGCTCAGAACCATGTAGAAGCCATGAACAAAGACCTTGAAAACATGGTTGAAGAACGAACCGAACAGTTGCGCTATCTGAAAGAAAAGGCTGAGCGGGCGAACCGCGCCAAATCACAGTTTCTCGCCAACGTAAGCCATGAAATCAGAACACCCATGAATGCTATTATTGGCAGCGCAGACCTTTTAAAAGACACCGAGCTTTCGGCTGAGCAGAGAAAATTCATTGATATCAACCATACGGCCAGCGAAAATCTGATGACCCTGATTGATGATATTCTTGATATAAGTAAAATCGAAGCAGGAAAATTTTTGCTCAATGAAGATAACATCAACCTTGCAGAAATCATCGATCAAACCCTGAAAATCGTTCAAGTGCGGGCCAAAGAAAAGGGCCTGAAGTTGATTAAAGAAATATCACCCGGGTTGCCAGGGGGGCTCTACGCTGATGGAAAAAGAATTCAGCAGATTCTATTAAACCTTATTGGCAATGCAGTGAAATTCACCGATACCGGTTATGTTAAAGTACAGGTAAACCTTCTCGAAAAGCAGAACAATTCGCAGCAGGTTCGTTTTGTAATTGAAGACAGCGGCATTGGCATAGCACCAGAACAAATGCGTACCATATTTGATGAGTTTGTTCAGGCCGATGCTTCTTTAACAAGACGTCATGGCGGCACCGGTCTGGGGCTATCTATTGCAAAGCACCTGGTCGAGCAAATGCATGGTGAAATCTGGTTAGACAGTGAACCTGGCAAGGGCAGTGTTTTCAGCTTTATAATTCCCTTTAAATCTAAAGATTGAAAAGCTTTTCAACCTCTGCATTTACTTCAAGTGCCTCATGGGCAAAACTGTAATCAACCAGATCACTGGCCGTAAGTCTGTCTCGATAATTCTCTGTTATAAGCTTTCTCAGCGCAGAATAAAGCTCTTCAGTCAGCATATATTTGCTTATTGAATTTAATTCTTCTGGCTGAAGACAAACTCTCAGTCTAAGGCAGGCAGGGCCACCACCATTGCGCATACTCTGCCGCAGATCAAAGAATTTTGTCGAACTAATCGCATTGTTTGAATCGACAATATGTTGAACCGCAGCAGAAACAGCTGAGACTTCAGAAGCCTCAAGGGGTAGAACCAGCAATATGCCGTCATCAGTAGTAACCAGCTGACTGTTAAACAGATAACTATCGACAGCTTCAGGCAGTGAAACGTTATCAACGTTTATTATATTCAAAGCCTCACCGGTAACTTCTTCAAAGAGCCGGCTGATGATCTGGTCATAACCTTTGTCAGCGAATGCTTCTGCATGTTTGAGCACAATGTTCTCGTGCATAACGCAGACCACATCATTATGAAAGGCCCCGGCGTCGACAGCTGCGGCTGACTGCTCAATGAAAACAGGGGCGTTCTTTAATTGAAAAGCACGCGCTACCGAGGCTGAAGCCTCATAAGTTTGCCTTGATTTAAAACGTTTTGCAGCACTGGCCCCATAGCAGAAGATGTGCAGGCCCTGCCCATTGTGATGAAGTCGATTGTGATTAGCCGCGCCTTCATCGGCAAATTCTGCCTGGGCGGGCAGAGCATAGTGTACCTTGAAATGGCGGTCATCGCAGAATACGCTGTTTAACAATCTATGAGTCTCATCAGCTTCAATCGAACGGTGAAAATTGCTTACCAGGTTTGCTGGTAGTAGATGGCATTTGCCATCAATGCTGTCACTCGATGGGCAGACGGTAGCGGCATTGGCCGCCCACATAAAAGATGATGAATAGACAGCAGCAAGGGTTTCTCGGCTTTCTTTGAAGGCCTTCTCAAGCATCTGAGGTTCAGAACCTGAATACCCCAGTTTTTGCAGAACATCAAAACGTGGCCGGGCCCGGGGCGGAAGTACTGCCTGAGGCACACCAAGCTTGTGTAAAAACCACATTTTCTCAAGGCCCTGCAGGGCAGCCTCGCGGGGGTTAGAGATTGTATCTTTGCTGCGCGCAGCAGCCAGGTTGCCATGGGCCAGGCCCGCATAATTGTGGGTAGGCCCCACCAACCCATCAAAATTGACTTCTACTGCCACTGAAAACAGTCTTCAAGACCAGCCATGGCTTTAGGGGGCATAGCCACTTCAGGTGAATGTACCGAGGCCACGGCATGAGCCGTATAGTCGGCCGCAAGATAGGCACTGGGTCGGTAATTTCCGCTCATGCCCAGGCCCCCAAAGGGCAGGGCACTGCTTGCACCTGAGGTGGGGCGATTGAAATTTATGATACCGGCATAAATGGTTTTAAAAAACTTTTCAAATTGATTGGCGTCATCTGAAAGCAGTGAAGCGGCCAGGCCAAACCGGGTATTATTTGCCTCATTGATTGCTTCTTCGAAATTTGCCACCCGAACAACCTGCAGAAAGGGGCCAAACACTTCTTGGTCTTCAGGGCCCGCGTAAGTCATATCAATAATGCCGGGGGTAACCATGGCTGCACCGGCTTTGTTGCCATCTAACAGAAGCTTGCCCCGTTTCGCCCTGAGCCGCTCTTGCTCTTGCAAAACAAAATCAGCAGCCTGTTCATTAATCAAAGTACCATAGAAAGGCTGGGGCTCATCATCGTAACGGCCGATTTTGATTTTTTGAGCCGCCTCAATCAGAGCATGCAATACTTCTTCGCCGTTGCCATCTTCAGTAATCACCAGACGGCGCGCGCAGGTGCAGCGTTGCCCGCTGCTGATAAAGGCAGACTGCAGAGTCGTAAAGGCCGCTGCCTCGACATTTTGTACCCGGGTAATTACCAGGGGGTTATTGCCACCCATCTCAAGGGCCAGCAGCACCTCAGGCCGGCCCGCAAAATGGCGGTGTATCGCGAGACCAGCGGGTACGCTGCCGGTGAATAACACGGCTCGAAGTTCAGGCTGATTCAATAAGGCCTTAGCTGTGGTAAGCGCCCCCTGCACAACATTAAAAACCCCGGGTGGCAGCCCGGCTTCTTCAAGGCATTTAACAATCAATTCAGCAACTGAGGGCGTTTTCTCACTGGGCTTAAAAACAATGGTATTGCCGGCAATCAGAGCCGGTACGAGATGACCATTGGGTAAATGCCCGGGAAAATTAAAGGGCCCCAGTATGGCACATACCCCATGGGCATGATAAACTGCTTTACCAGAAAAACCAGCGCCATCAACCTTCAGCTCTCTACAGCGATCTTCATAGGCTTTGATTGATATATCAACCTTGGCGATCATAGAACCGGCTTCGGTATCAGATTCCCACAGGGGTTTGCCTGTTTCTTTCGCAATGCATTCTTGCAGCTCTTTGCGGTGCTTCTCAAGAGCCTGCTTGTATTTCTGAATCAGGGCAATGCGATCGTCGGGCCTGCGCATCGCCCAGCCATTTAGGGCCTGCTGTGCTGCCTGAACGGCCTTTGCCACGGTCTGTTCGCCCGCTGAAGAACCAAACCAGATTTTTTTACCATAGGCTGGGTCAATCGAAGTGAAGGGGCCCCCTTCACCCTCTACGTATTTGCCGTTGATATAATGAGATTTCACAGCACGTAACAGAGAGCCTCTTGGGTAGGCTTCAGAGCCAGAGTCATAAAGTCATCGTCAGAAATATGAAGAGTGTCACCCTGAATGATACCCCGTGTTTCAATACAGCGAAAATCGAGTTCTGGTTTGGCCACCAACATACGAATCTTCTCATCACGATTGCCCGTTATAGGCATTGACTTAAAGCGCTGGCAGTTCTTCACGACTGAGATCTCTTCAAGAGGGCAGGTAATGATAGGCCCACCCTCGAAAATGTCGATGAGGTTTTCATGTTTAAAACCGATTTTAAGCAGCATCTTAAAGGCTGGCACAGTGTTTTCATGTACCTGGCCCATTACCTCCTGGGCGTGCTCGGGCAGAAGATCAACGTAGATAGGCTCTTTGGGCATCAGCTCATCTATAAATTTTTTGTTGGTCATACTTAATAGATCAGCCCGGGGAAAATCAATCGTAAAGAAATGCCTACCCAGAGCCTCCCAGAATGGTGAGTCGCCATCTTCATTAACACCACGCATTTCTGCGAGCACCATGGGGTCAAACCGCTTCGGAAAAGTCGCCATAAAAAGAAAACGTGAGAACGATAACAGCTTACCGAGTTTCTTCTGGCGATAAGCTTCATCAAGATAAATGCTGCAGATTTCAGTAGGGCCATTGTGGTCAGCATTGAGATGAAGAGTATGTACTTCTTTTTCTATACCTAATACCTCTGAGCGCTTAACCCTGGTTTCAATGCGGTAAGAGTAAAAAGGTTCAAAACCACCTGTTTTTGAAATGATTGCGGTGGTGCCGATGATCTTGCCCGTTTCTGTATCTTCGAGCACGAACAAATAATCTTCGCCAGCGGGCTTTTCACGCTGCTTGGCAAAACTGTTTACAGCCATTTCAACCCGCTCTTGCAGATAGTCGCGGTCTTTTGGCAGAGTCGTTAGACCAAAGCCGGCGCCATGGGCCAGTTCACAGAGATGATCAAGATCATTGTTTGTGATTGGCCGTATCAAGAACATTGCTGCAGAGTATCCTCAATAATCTTCATTGCGTTGTCTACGTCATCGTTTTCTAAATTGCCCGCAGGCAATAAAAACCTGATTCTCATGGGGTTATTGCCGGCAGTAAAACATATTACCCCGTTATCAAACAGGGTTCGTGCAAACTTACGGGTTTTCTCAAGAGAACCATCATATACCTGAAAACTGACCATTGAGCCCAGCCCCTGAGGTGCATGAATAAGTTCGCTGTGTTTTTGACTCAATTCAGTTAGCTTTTTACGAACATAGTCTGAGACT
Source organism: uncultured Leptospiraceae bacterium (assembly GCA_964532545.1). GTDB lineage: Bacteria > Spirochaetota > Leptospiria > Turneriellales > CAZHLC01 > CAZHLC01. The sequence goes on from CAZHLC010000063.1 coordinate 7,446, forward strand.
TTGACCACAATACCATCATCACCGTAATAGGGCTCACTCAGTAGCTGTTGCATCACATATTTGCCAGCCCTGATAGCGACGGTAGAAGAGATAAAAGTCTGGCTCAGCAGGCCGGGTTTCGGGGCGATTTCTTTGCGAAAGTAGGTAGTGCAAACCTTGGCCAGCTTACCTATAGTGAGCAGATCAACCATTTCGCCCAGACCAAAGTAGTCGGTAGCGAACATCTGCGGGGTTCGCCCGAAAGTCTGAATTTCATCAACAAAAACCAGAATACCATTCTGTCGGCATTCATTCATCAGGGCCTTAAAAAACTCAGCCGTGCCCACATTGAAGCCCCCCTCGCCCTGTACCAACTCAAAGATCATACATGCATGTTTGCCCGGGTGCCGCCAAATATGCTTCTTGAGTCTGTTTAGAGAGCGCTCAATAGTGTTTTCTACCCCTTTTTTGTAATAGGGAACATAATCAACCTTCAGAATCTCAGGCAGATTCTGACGAAAGGCTGGCTTATCGGTAATCTGTGAAATGGCCATGGTACGACCCGCAAAATTGGCAGTAAAGGCCAGCACACGGTCAGCCCCGGGTCGACTATTAAAGGCAATCTTCAAGGCATTCTCATTGGCCATGGCCCCACTTGAAGTAATGAAGGTATGTTCGAAACCTGCGCCGTGCTTATTGACCGCTCGCAACAGCAGTTCAGATAATTCTACAATTTCGCGGTTACTCTGCAAATGGCCCTGCATAACGATGTCAGCCACCGCAGCATCTAACACTTCTGAAGTCATGGGTCGATTCAGGTGACCAAAGAAATGTACACCGATGCCTGAAATCAAATCGTATTTCACACTACCATCGGCCAGCTCTACCAGCGGCCCCCGGCCAAAGCCACTACCCAGGTAGGGGTAAAACAACGGGTTACCCCGCAGTTTGCCCATTTGTTCTAATAATTGCTCATAGTTAGCTGAAAGCTCAGGTAGCGCCGGCCTGGCTGAAAGCCCCTTTTGGTGTTTTTCAATTACCTCAAGAATTTTTTTCTTCGCCTGCTGGTATTCTTCATCTTTTAATAAATCATCAGCTTTCATGAAGTTTCCTTTAACTTATGTCTTGGTCAGTCATTATTCAAACTTAATCAGAATCTACCGTTGTCGCGAACCTGTAGTGAAACAGCCGTGCAGGTCAAATCTATTTCTTAAACGAATCTACAAAGTTCTGCATAAATAAATGAACAGACTGTGCTTCAGAATAAGAAAACGATTCTGGCATAAGTCCCCAGATCGCCGGTTTGACCTTGAGCGACTGTAACAACCGGCGGTCACGGCTGATAAAGTGCATGGGCACTGCATGGCTTGGGTCGTTGCCCGTAAGAAACTGGCCAGGTTCATGATCGCCCATTAAGATCACCAGAGAATCATCGTTAACAAAGTTTTTCAAAAAGCTTTCAATCACCTGAAAATCATAAATCATTGTAGCCGTATAACCACGCTGAGCTTCTTTTACATTAACATCGAGGTAGTTGAATTTAAACCAGCGGGGCTCGAGCTCTAAGTAAATCTTTCCGTCTTTGATCTCAGACCAGTTTTTTATGAAGGGCGGTATGGTGATCCATGGGCCATGGCCGTTCACCAGAATAAACTTGGCATAGAAAGGTTTCTTTGAGGCCGCCAGTTCTTTTCGGTAAACGTAATCAAGCAGATACTGATCACTTAGAGGGGCCCAGGTAAACTGCCGCCCCCTGTAGGGCAGATCAGGTAGATAATAGTTCTTATCAAAACCAAAGATCTGGCCTGCCTGCCAGTGCTTGCGCACACCCGGCCGGGCCACAACGGTGTGATGCCCCAGTTTATTAAAATAGCGGGGCAGACATTGAATTCTTGAGGTTAGTACTGCATAATACTCAGCAATTGTGGTAACCTTAAGACCACAAGACTGCGACATATCAGCCATAGCCGAGCCAGCCCCCTGAACGGTAGACTGATACAGAGTTGTTCTCATTTTAAACCCCAGTGACGCTAAGCGGCCCTGCACCTGCTTGACATAGGCTGCCGCTTCAGCAAAGGCAGGTTGCCTGAAAACTACAGAGCCGTAAGATTCAATCATAATAAAGTAAACATTGCGACCCCGCAGGGCCTCGAGATTATAATTTGCGGCTTCTCTTTCACTGGTTTTCTGGCTGAGCCAACTTTCAGAAAACTCAATTTTTTCACGTAGAAGTGCATCACGCAGGTGATTGGCGAAACTTACAGTAACAACCCGGTTATAGGGTGTCTCAAGGGCAAAGAATGTATTGTGGGCACCCTGGCGATAGAGATGAAGAGCGCTGGCACTGCAAAAAGCTACCACCAGCAAAAGAAATAAGAATTCCTTTTTGGTAATACGCTTGTAGCTTTGTCTGAGAGCCAACCATACTGCGGCCAGGGCCGAGACAATTAAGAACAAGTCACTGCTATAGGTCAGGTATTCGTGGTTCGTTACAAAATAGACCTGATATTTTCGAAAAAGCAAAATCGTGGTCAATGACGCCAATAAGGTCGCCGCTACAGGCCAAAGCAGATTCTGGTGCTGCCGCTGAGCAAGATAAGTATGAAAAAAGCAGAGCGCCCTGTGCACCAACCAGGTTCCCAATGTAACATAAAGTATTACCAAACCGATGATTATGGCAAGTCTCATCGCTGGAAATAGATCAAACAGATCTCGTAAAAAGTATCTTAAAATGGGGAAATATACAAACGGGTTAAACATTTGCCCCAGCCAGAAAGCTCCGTAATTGGTGATCAACTTGTAAGCTGCTAGAACAATATAGAACAAAGAAACAATTAGATACAGCTCTCTGGGTGGGCGTAGCGAAATTCGGCCTGCCAGAAAAGTAATCAATACCAGCATCAGGGTATCGAATACTGGTCTAAAAAGGCCAATAATGATATCACCCTGCATAAACTGGTGTATGTGCATCAGCGAATTCAGAAATAGCAGGCTGATAAAGAAGATCAGGTGGTTGCGCCAGCGGGGTGAAATCATGGTAAAAAACTATTGTAACGTAACTTTTCGCAAAAGCAATGGTGCTTCATGCTAGAATTATTTGGGCAGGTCTACAGGCATATAATTTTTTCAGGTTCTGCCCTTGCGATTTTGTTCGCCATGGGGCAGATTTTCGTTCGGCAGAAAAGGCTGAAAAACCAGATGTTGCTGCTGACATGTATTGATATCTGTATTCTGCTGCTTTTTTTCTGGTACACCCAGAGCCCGTTTCGAATGGCCGATATGCAGGTTATTCCCCTGCATTTGCCCGCCGTTTTCTCACTGGGCCCCAGCCTGTACTTCTTTGGGCGCTCAGGGCTTGACGATGATCTTGAGTTAGATCTGCGAGACTACCTGTTGTTTATTCCTTCAGTTCTGGTGCTCATCTATTCACTGCTGTCTTTTTTGCTTTTTGAACCCTACAAGGTTTCAACATTTACATCATTCTACGAGCGTCAGCAGATTCATTTAAATGATTATCTTCTGGGTGGGGCCTTTCTTTTAAACGCAGCTTTTTACACTGTTTTGACTGTAAAATCTGCCTATCTATTTAAGCCTGCAGTGCTCAGAAGTGATTCTTCTGTGCGCTACCTGGCAACTTTGA
>CAZHLC010000064.1:0-4313 GCA_964532545.1 uncultured Leptospiraceae bacterium
TATCATGCGGGCCCGCAAACTTACTATTGAGCCAGGTGGCGTGGTAGCTGTGCACCAGCATGAGCAGCGGCCTGGTCTGGCCTATATTCTTTCAGGTGAGATCTATGAGCATAGGCCTGGGGCTGAGCCCGTGTTGAAAAAGGCCGGCGATATTTCTTTTGAGCAGACAGGCGTAGTACACTATTGGCAGAACAAGTCGGGTAAAAACGTTGAGGCCCTTGTAGTTGATATTGTTCCGCAAAAGTAGCCATAACGACCTGATAAACTCATATTGTGACTATGCATCGCCGTCAAAAAGACCCTGTTATTGAAGCCTATAAAAGCGGCATCGATAGATCTTTAATAAAAGAGAACTTGAAGCTGAACTACACTGAACGGGCTGAGAGTTTGATGCAGCTACAAAAAGCGGCAACTGAATTACGTAAGGCCGGCATTGCGCACCGCAGACTGAATGACTGATTATGCTGGGCTCATTCAACTGCTTGTTGACCATGAAGTCGAGTTTATATTGGTTGGCGGTTTCGCTGCCACCCTGCATGGCTCTGCAAGGCTGACTCTTGATCTAGATATTGTCTATAATCGCTCAGACGAGAACTTCAAGCGGCTTAGCAGGGCTTTAGAAAACCAGAACGTTAATCTTCGTGGGGCACCGGCTGGTCTACCATTTGTCTTTGATATTTCTGCACTAAAGTCTGGGTTAAACTTTACACTTACAACCAATTTGGGAAGTCTCGATCTACTTGGGCAAATAACAGGTGGTGGAGCATATCGTGACTTGCTGAACTTCTGTATTTCGATTGAAATCTTTGATAGAGAATGCCTGGTCATTGACCTTGAGAAGCTGATCGAATTGAAAAGAGCTGCAGGCCGGCCGAAAGATCTTGAGGCAATCGCTGAACTTGAAGAAATTGCAGATGAACAATCTACCTCTGAACAATAGTTCAACCTATTTCAGCGAATGTATGCTGAACTGATCTGTTTCAGTGGGCAGCCGATTATTGAGGCCTGGCTGTTTCGCATTCAGCAAAAAGACCTGCCCACCCGGGCCAATGGTTGCCGCCGCAAGGTTTTTAAAGGCTGCGCCAGTATAGGTGTAAATGGTTTTTGCAGAGATAAAATTATCAGGGCTTTCGACCAGCTGCACCTCTCTACCCCTGATCACAAGCAACCGTTTCTGATCAATTAAAAGCAGCTTGCCTGGGCCAGCAACGGGTGTTAAGTTGATCTTCTGGGTTTTTTCAGGCTCTAAGGTTGGTATTCGGTAAAAGGCGCCAGCTTCATTCTTGGTGATAATCAGGTTTTCTTGTTTGTGATAGACAATTGCGCTCAGGCCTGAGAGTGTTTGTTGATCTCGCAGCAAAACTCTGCTCTGGTTGTCAGGGGCCACCTGGTAGATTAGCGAGGCCGGGCCGTCGGCCACGTAAATATTTCCCTTAAAATCAGAAGTCAGATCGCTGCAGCCATGGCTGCCCACTAAACCCTTCGATAGCTCAATGGTACTTAAGCGCTGCCCGCTGCTAAGTTCATAGATGCCCAGGGCTGCCAGCTTATTCTGAGTCTCAGGTGAACTGTTTTTACCGCGGCCCGTATCAGAAATACAGACATAAAGGCGATTACGCCGGTGGTCAGCCTGTAGGTCGGTGGTAGAAATCAGAGTTTTGTCATTAGCAAAGGGGCTGAGATTACCCTCTAAATCGATTCTGCTGATTTCACCCCGGGTTAATGAGCCTACGAGAAAAGCCAAGCCCTCTGCATTAGTCGCAAGGCTAGCCGGGTAAAATGCTGAAGCTGAAACGTTAATTGTTTTGAAATCAGGTGAACAGCCAGACAAGCAGGCCACTGAAATCAACATTGATAACAAAAGAAATCTGGGCATTTCTAGCTGAAGGTAAAAACCAGACTATGGGCCCTGAAGCAAGGCCCTTTTTAATCTTTGCGGCCAAATAATGCACTGCAAAAATAAATCCCTCAAAAAAAGACAATAGGTAAGCAAAAGTCTAGATTTTTCACAGTTATTTGTCTTAAAAGCGCGAAAAGACATAAAATAGTGCTTTACTGCTTGTGCAGCGCACCAATACTGTCTATGAACATTGGAGGAGACAATGGAAGATACATTAAAAAAAGCAGTGAACATTGGCATAGGTGCAATCAAGTCACTGCAAGAAAACTACGGAGATAGCTTCAAGAACCTGCGCGACAAGGTTGAAACCTACGTTGACGAGTTCGAGAAGAAAGGTGCCGCATCAGACGACTCGGTTTCTACAAAAATAAGAGAAGGAATCGACGAGTTTATGAGCTTTGTTGGGCAATATCAGAGTGAGTCTCACCCTGAAGCAGAACCAGCGAAGCCTAAAAAGAAACCTACCACTGCTGCAAAGAAAAAGAAAGCAGCTGCTGAAGATAAATAAAGCAACTATTAATATAGATTAGTAGTTTTAAAGCCCCTCGCTGGTTACCTGTCACGCACCTTAATCTCCTCTTTAACCGGCGAGGGGTTCTATTCTTTTCTAATAGACAACTATTATTGTTTTCTTTTAAAACAGGGTGCCAAATAATTTTTTATTTGTGGCGCACTGCTTCATTCTCATATGAGTTTGACAAGATGCCCTCAGATGCAAAAGCTTAATCAGATGCGTAACCTGGCAATACCCCTTTTGGTTCTTGTACTCTTTTCAGCCTGCGACAAAAAAGAAGAACCAAAAGATATGTTTGTAACGGTGACAGAACTTCGTGCCAGAGCGAGGCCTTCAACCAAAAGCAAAATTATTCTGCCTTTACCCTATGGCACCAGAATCAAAGTGATTAAAACAAAATCAAAACAGAAGATTGGTAAAGAGAATGGTTTTTGGTATAAGATCATAGACTTTGAAGCTTATCTTTATGGCCCCTATTTGAGCGAGAAGGCGCCGGCAGAAGCTGAAAAAAAATTGAAGCTAAAAGCGCATAGCTATGGGGGCTGGGGCGACCCTTCAACTGATTATGTTTCTCTCTTTAATAATAAAGTGAGATGGTTTATAGATGCAGAAGGCCATGAAGGCCCCTCAATGTCTTATCAAACCGACTTGAAAGGCACTTACTCAGTAAAGAAAAGCGGTCTGCAGCTGAGTATGAGCGGCACATATAAAGAATGTTCTATCGATGATGACGAAGCCCATACAGATTGCGAAAAGAGTCAGAAAACAGATAGTTTTCTATTAAAATATAATTCAAAACTAAATGCGTTTATTCCCCCGGGCTTTAAAAAGAAGGGCAAACATCAGAAAAAGAAATGCCGCTATGTTTGGCCACTGCCTGATGATGAAAGCATCAATGTTGAATCAGGTTACTTCTGCAGACGTAAGCACCGTTATTAATCATGGTATCAGCACCTTAATCGCATTTGGCACAATCTGAAACTTAACCGGGCATTGACCCGGGTTTTCACCATCAAGGTCTAACAATGATTTGCCCTCAGCTTCGACAGTTACCCGGCGGGCTCTGGCCACTTCGATTTTGTCTTCATAAATATGTGTGCCTTTGCGCACCTTATTCATTTTGATGGCAGTTTCAAAAACCCCTAATTCGCCCATAATGATCACATCGAATTGACCATCATTCAACTCTGCATGGGGTGCCACCTTCATGCCACCGCCAAAATAACGCCCATTACAGACAATCACCCCGCTGAAGTTGCCTTCTCTGCGTACGTTCTGATCAATGGCAACTTTGAGGTTAGGCTTCTTATAGCGCAGTAAACCTTTTAATGAAGCAATCTGGTAGGCCAGCCCACCAGAACGTTTGCCACTTGATTGCACAATGTCTACTACCTCGCCGCCAATGCCCACATCGGCAATATTGATAAATGGCCGGGTTTCATGCTGCCCCTGGCGGTTTAGAAAAGTAACCAGCCCCATGTCTATAACCCGGGTGTGACCTTTAGCAATTACATCAATGGCATTCTCAATATCTCTGGGAATATCTACGCTTTTAATAAAATCAGAACCTGAGCCAGCAGAAATAATACCCAGGGCCGGCGAGGCATTACCCGGCTTTTTCAGCAGTTTACCACGGGTATCAAAAAAGCCGGCAGAAACTTCAGATATGGTGCCATCACCACCGATGGCTATTACGGTTTTCGCACCGGCTGCAATGGCTTCGCGGGCAATTACAGTTGCATGGCCGGGCCCATCTGTCTGGCGCACCTCAAAGCTGTCAAAACGGTGCAGCAGCATTTTTTCAATGGCGGGCCAGCGCTTTTCGGTTTTGCCACCTGAGCTCTTAGGGTTAACGATGAATACACTTTCGGGGCCCCGCCCACGGCGGGTAGGCTTCTT
>CAZHLC010000064.1:4413-11054 GCA_964532545.1 uncultured Leptospiraceae bacterium
GGCCTTTTTTGGCTTCTTGGCTGGGGCCTTCTTTTTAGCTACAGACTTTTTCTTTTTGGGGGCTTTCTTTTTAGCCGTTTTCTTTTTGGTGGTTTTACGCTTTTTAGTAGCCATGAAGCATTCAGCTCAATAAAACTCATGCGTCAATCAAACTTTACTTGCTACTATAAATCTGTTCAGGCAGCATGGTAATATGCTCGTTAGATTTCTGGTGTTTTTCTGCATGGTGGCCATGGTGGCCGGTTTTTTTCTACCCTACATTGATATCAGGGTCAATGATGTGGCCGTATTAACGGCAAACGGCTATGATATTGCCTTTGGCTCGGTAGACAAACTCAATGTTCTCAGCCTGCAGCACAAACTGATTATGCTGATTATGCCCGCGGCTGGTTTGATTTGTCTGTTTATTTTTTTTAAAAAGCTTCCCAGCTTTCTTTATGTCATCGTGGCTCTGGCCGTGATCGGTGGTTATGGTTATCTCATCTACGATAACTACGAACCTCTTAAGGCCACGCTGCAGGCCCTGAGCAAATCGACTGGTTTAATTAAAGATATTGCTAAACTGTCAGAAGTCGATCTCAGCCTGAAGATTCTGGGTTACTCACCCCTTATGCAGGCGGGTGCTGTCATTCTACTGGTGATACTCGGGTTTAAAGACCCCGTAAACAATATAGACGATACCAAACCAACGCCGGGGGCAGGCTAAATTCTGTACAGCTCAGTACTGAGCATTAATCTGGTCAGGCGTGAAAATAGATGAGAAAGAAGAAAACGGTGTGCTCATACTGGGCATCTCTGGCGCAGTAGATCTGGTTTCGCACACAACCCTGCATGACGCTCTACAGGGCTACATGAAGGCAGGCAAAATCAAGCTTATACTTGATCTGCAAGATTGCACCTACGTTGACTCATCTGGTTTCAGCTGCCTCATTTCAAATCTACACCACATTATTGACCGCAACGGTCGCATGGTCATTGCCAGGCCTGCAAATATCGAAAGAGCCCTGCGGGTTACCGGGCTGGTCGAAACCTTTTCTATTTTTGAAACAGTTGAAGATGCCGTTGAAAACCTGGCTGATTAAGCTTCTACTATTAGGTCTGCTCTTTCACTGTAAAAGTACGCCCCCAGAAAAACCGGCCGAGAAAAAACCAGTGAAACCAAAGCCCACCAGTGGGTGGATAGACCAGCACACCTATGTACGCAGCGGCTATGCCGGCCTTGATGGGGTTGGGCGGGTAAAAGCCTCAGAGAAAAAGAAAATTGCCTGCGAGCGCGCCCGCAGGGCTGCCGTAAATAACGCCTTCTTTCTGGCCACGGGGGTACCCATTACCCAAGATATCACCGGGCCCGATCGATATGCCAGCCCCTATTCAAAATCGTTGATCATGCTTTTTAATAACGCGAAAACAGAGAAACAGATCTTCGATAAAAAACGAAAGATTTGCGAAGTGGTACTCAAGGTTCAGTATAAAAACTTAAAGCAGATCGTACTGAAAGAACGGGCCCGCCATCGCAAAAAATAATCAGCCCAGTCTTTTATCTTTCAGCCAGTTAATTAAATACATAAAGACCTCGTTATCGGCATAGGGGCTGAGAAAGAGACTGTAGTGGTCATAGTCATGACGAAAGGTATTGATCTGGCTGGCTTCGAAAAAGAGTTTATCTATATTCGTTGAAACGATATCTGGGTTTACGGCCGCCCCAATCTGCACATACATAGGAAAGCCCGCCTCGGGCGGCGCAATGTTATCAATAATACCATGCATAAATAAAATGGGCCCCTGCAGATTGCTGGCAAACTGCCAGGTTTTCAGGGGGGTGCGCTCAAGCTTTGGTAAGATATTGAGATATTTGCTGCCCTTGATATTGCGATAGGCGCTTTTGAGATAGGGGCAGATGGCATTTCTGGGGTTGGCCGTGCAGGTATTGGCCAGGTTGCGCCCCTGCAGCCTCTGTTTGGTGGCCACCTGCAGAAAGCTCTCATCGTAGGCGTAGTCAAAGCCTGTACCATAGAAAAAGATTTTGGTAATGTCAATCTCGTAAGGTTTACCAGTTTCTGCATAATGACGAACAAAGTGCATCGCAGCCTGCCCACCCAGTGAGAGCCCGCCAATAATATACTGACGCTCACGGCTGAATTTGTAGATCTCAGTAAGCGCCCGTGGAATATCAACCGTGCCAAAGCGGGCCAGGTCTACCCTCGAATAGTCTTCATAGTGTATTAACCAGACCGGGTAGCCATAGTAATTCAGAGCAGCGATTAAGCCGCCCTTTTTGCCACGGTGCAGTACTTTCTTTTTAAGCAGTATGGGGTCAGTCAGAACAATAATATCTTTCAGTTCGGCATTAAGATGAGTGGCCGGGTAAAAAGTAGCTCTAACGTTGCCAATGCTGAGGGTTCTTTTGGCTACAGTTCTTTTATCAATTTTGCTGTAGCGTGAGCACGCCCCCAGCAATAACAGCAGGCCCAATAATACAATTGCAACAAACCGCCGCATCAGTTGCCCCTTGCCAGCCAATTAATAATAATGGGGTTAACTTCTTTGTGCACCCCTTTGCCTACCACAAGGTCTGTGTGGCCATAGTCAGAGCGGGCCCCGGTAGCCCGGCCAATGATTTTCAGAGTTTTATCAGCACTGCCAATTTTTGAATAGGTATATCTTACATTTGAAGTTGTAACAAAATTATCTTTGCGGCCAGCGATGGCCAGTACCGGAATCTTAATGTTCACAAGATTTTTGGTATAGTTGATCTTTCCGTCGGCAGAGTACATCGAGCCCGTCTGTATGGCTCTGATAAACTGATGCAGCACCTTTTTACTTACATTGTTTACGCCCTTGCGCATGAGTTTATTCTCAACTTTGTTAGAAAGGTTTTTGGGGTTATAAAGAGTAATAGCAACTTCTTTGGGAATAGGGGGCATGTGAAAAAATCCAGCAGTATGTGATAGAGTTTCGATGGGCATTACCGGAAACATTACCATGCCACCCTTCATCTTATACATGAAGGTTACACCGCGATTGGCAGGTGTCATCATTCCGGGTGATGCAATGGTTACCAGGTTTGCAATACGTGATTCATTATAGGTACCAATGGCAATGTAAGGTATAAGCCCGCCCATGCTGTGGCCAATGACATTAACTTTGGGTCTACCAGTCTGTTCGGTTACAAAACTGATGGCCCGGTCAAGATCATGACGCACATAATCATCAAGACTGTAAGTGTAGGTGTGCTTGCCGAAAAACCAGCCAACCCGGCGGGCATCTTCGCGACCGCGCAGATCGAGTAACCAGACGTCATAGCCCTGACGTTGCAGCTGGTAGGCCAGCGATTTCTTTTCGGCAACCTTAAACGACTTGCGGTTGGCCATAAAACCATGCACAAATATTACCGGATACTTTTTGCTGACCGCGGGTTTGGCTGGCAGGTGTTCAAGTGTCAGCCGCCAGCTATCGCGGGTTTCAATACGGTACTTTTTGCCCTGAAGCCTTATGCTGGCACATTGCAGCATAACGAGGGTCAGAATGATGCTGAAAGCCTTATACATCTTTAGAAGAAGAAGCCAGTTTTAAAGCTGCCCCGGGGGGTGCTGTGGTCTTGATATAACAATTCATCGCCATAGGCATAAAAGGCATAGCCACCCTCGGCCTGCATAAACCACGCACCCCAGAAATAGAGAGTGAACCCAACATGCAACTGAGTGGTAGGCACCAGCTTCTCAATCAGACCCTTAGGGCGCAGATAATGAAAGCCCCCCTTGCCCCCCAGATATACATCGAAATTACTACGGGGAAACAGATGCAGATTACCACCAAGCATGCCCGGCCAATCAGAGGTGTCATCAGAGCTGGTACTGATGGGTACGCCCAATTCGCCAGTCAGACCAAAGATATCTGACATCATATATTCAAATTCAGTTACTACGCTTATGGTAGTGGCCCCTGTGGGTTGGGTATACATACCGCCAATGGCCAGCTTCAGCATACCTTCTGAAATGCCGGTGACCGGGCTGATGTTCCACTGGTTCCAGTTATAGGTGGGTTCATTCTGTTCTGGTTCTTCTTCGGCACCGGTTTCGGGCTGCCCATACAGAGTAGAAGCCAGGGCCATAAATAGAAAAAATGAAATCAGTTTTCTCATTTAGCAGATTTGCCTTTCTGATAGTTTTTATAAAGCAGACTGATATTGCTATGCCATTCGATCACTTCTTTTTTTCTCGCTACAGCATCGTGTAACTGCTGGATAATATTCTTTTGCTCGGCCGGGTCGTCAATCATGTTGTAGGCCTCATCGGGTTTTTTACCGAAGAAGTGTATGTATTTTATAGAAGAATCTGATATCGAACCTGCACAGATTCTTTCATGCCAACACCCCCCGAAGAGTCTGTATTCTTTGCGGGGCTCAAGCATGCTGGTACCCCGGTAATTGCCACCCTTAAGAGTGAAACCCATCATGTCTATTACTGTTGGCAGTATATCAATCTGGTTGACCGGGCGTTGAACCTGCACACCGCCTCTGAATCTCTGCGGGTCGTGAATCACCAGGGGAATATGCAGCCCCTCTGTGTAAAAAAGATTGCTGTGCCCAAAGATTGAATGTTCCCAGAAAGCTTCACCATGGTCGGCTGTAATCACAAAAATTGTGTTTCGGTACAGCCCCAGCCGCTTGTATTGTGCGATTAGTTCTTCAAGAAAACCATCGGTGTATCGAATGGCATTCATGTAACGGTTGAGTTTGCTACGATGACTGTAGCGCCTGGTCTTGAAATTGCGCGGCAGCTCATAGTTATGATGGGCCGTATTGGTAAGGTAACTTACCATAAAGGGGTTTCTTTTGCCGGCCTTTGCCCGGCGACGATGCCAGCGTAGACTGGGTAAGAGCATAACCTTGTCTTCGTAGCCAAAGTAATTGGTTTTATAGAACCCCCGGGTTGGGTGTGTATCACCGGGAAAAAACTCGCGATGGCCCATGTTTTTTACCAGAGCCCTGCGTTTTTCGAAGTATTCTACTGCTGTCTGAAAATAGGCAGTGTCATAGCCAACTTCATTTAACAGTTTAGCAATACACTTAGAAGGAATGCCCCGCTTCTGATTCTCTTTTATTATTATTGAAGGCCTTGGCTCGATACCGCAATGAATGGGCACAAGGCTCTTCGATGTTCGGGGAATAATTGAGTTGGCATTCAACGCTACCATACTGCGCTGGGCCAGTTTGTTCAGGTAGGGTGTGGTATCGAGCTTCGGGTTATGCAATGTAGTGCTTTTGGCCCGGGTCGATTCAAGAATAATAAAAACAAGGTTACGTTTACGTGCATATTTGCGCAACTCAAGTGAAGTGTTTACCGGGGCCTGCCATTGATCGCCCAGGTGCTCATCTTGAATGAATGATTCAACAAAAGTCTCAATCACATTCAATAGAGAATTCTGTACAAAGAGTTTATTAGTATTACGAAAGCCGGGCAACCACAGCACAAAATACAGCAGAATTGAGCAGGCTATAAAATAGTATTGAGCCTGTATGGGTTTCTGCCTTTCTGTTTTTATCAACACGGGCTCACGCTCATTAATAATACGATAGACAAGCATCAGCAACCAGGGCAATACCGCATTGGTCATAACCGAGCCCTTTAAAATAGCCAGCGAGCGGGCATTTGATTCGGCTGCGGCTACTGACTGCAACTCTTGAAAACGTGCCACAGTATAAAAGAGAAGACTGTAATCAAAGGCTGAGCCGGTGAGCATGAAGTAATTATGGGCAATCACCTCAAGCACCGTGGCAATGCTCATACTTATTTGAATCATCACTATAAGATAGATCTTCTGGCGATCTCTTCTCAAAATACCCAGGGCTGCAAGGCCCAGCAGGGCAAAGGCAAAGTAGAGTATCACATCTGATTTTACAACGTCGATGGCCTGGGCTGTGCTTTCGATGGCAGCAAATCTCTGAATTCGCTGCCATTTGAGCCAGAGGGTAGTTACCAGGTTGGGTAGAATTAAACCAAAGAAGAAAATGTACTCAAAACGGCCCAGCTCTTTGATTGATTTGAGCAGTAACTGAAAATGTGATAAAGCCGGCGGAAAATCAAGCTGTAACTGTTTTGCACCCATTAGATTATGCCCTAGTAATACTTCGGCATGTTCTGATGATATCTAAAAAACGATTGACCAGGCGATTCATTTTGCTTCTTTATCTTTGCGCCATATGGGGCCCTCTGGGCTCGAAAGGGGTAATTGGCTTAAATTTTTTGATACCTAAGCACGATTTCGCAATTATCAGTTAATAGATTTTATATCACCTGTTCAATTTTCTAATTAAAAAGGAGAATCAGATGAAAATGATTAAAAGCAAGCTTATGAAGCCTTTTATGATTTCTCTTTCATTTGTTCTGGTAAACTTTTCAATACTGGCACATGAAGAAGAGTCAGCGCATACTCATCAAGCTGTAGATTACATCTTACTGGCATATATCGCTGCAGGTCTGGCTATTGTCTTTGCTATTTACCTGTCTTTTACCCTGCTGAAACGCAGCGAGGGTACTGACGAAATGGTAGGTATTGCCAATGCGATCAGACTTGGTGCTGATGCTTTTCTAAATAAGCAGTACCAGGCTGTGGGCGTTTTCGTGGTTATTGTAGCCGGC